>NZ_NSGI01000019.1:0-1480 GCF_002295155.1 Kocuria sp. WRN011 | reverse complement strand
CCCGTTACCTTGTGAGTACCCCCGATAGTCGGGGGGTCTGGTCGCTCGGCCGGGTATGGCTTTGTTGCCCTGCCATCCATGGTCCGGGGGGTGTTGCCGCCCGGTCGAGAGACACGCGTTGACCGCTGATAGGGACACGGCCCAGCACTGCTGAGGTCTCTTCGTAACGTGGGTGCCGGCATCGGGTGTCGTGACTGCGACCAGCAGTGATGCGTCAAAGGAGGACAGCATCATGGAGACAAGATTCGCGGTCGTGATCGGCTTAGACGTTGGGAAGACAGGCCACCATGCCTGCGCCCTGGACCCCGGCGGAAGCCGGTTGTTCGACAAGCCCCTGCCCCAGGACGAGGCCCAGCTGCGGGAGCTGTTCACCGAACTCCAGAAGCATGGCAACGTGCTGATGGTCGTCGATCAACCCAACACCATCGGAGCACTGCCGATCGCGGTCGCCCGGGATGCGGGCTGTGCCGTGGCCTACCTGCCCGGACTAGCGATGCGAAAGGCCGCGGACCTGTATCCGGGCCGGTCCAAGACCGATGCACGCGACGCGTTCATCATCGCCGACACCGCCCGCACCATGCCGCACACCCTCCGTGCCGTCGACCGTGACAACGAGGTCCTCTCCGCATTGAAGGTCCTCGCTGGCTTTGATGAGGATCTCGCTCACGAAACAACACGGGCGCTGAACCGGATCCGGTCGCTGCTCACGCAGATCCATCCTGCCCTGGAACGGGTGTTCGCCGGCGGTAGCCTCGCCAACAGTCTCACCCTGGAGCTGCTGATCAAGTATGGCGGCCCCACCGGGCTCAAGACCGCAGGCCGGGGGAAGGTATTACGGTTCGCCCGCGCCCACTCTCGCCGAGACCCCGAAGGCCTGATCGACCAGATCTTCGCGGCGCTGGGTGAGCAGACCGTGGTCGTTCCTGCGACCGCCGCAGTGGAGTTGGTGATCCCGAGAGTCGCTGGCCAGGTGAAAGAGCTGAAGGAGCAGCGAGCGACGGTGGCTAGGGAGGTCGAGGGGATGTTGGAGGACTTCCCTCTCGCCTCGGTCTTGAGGAGCATGCCGGGGATCGGCCTCAAGACCGCCGCGCAGATCCTCCTGAACATCGGCGACGGTTCCGCGTTCGAGACTCCCGGCCACCTCGCGGCCTACGCCGGGATCGCGCCGGTCACACGAAGATCCGGGACCTCGATCCGCGGAGAGTTCCCCGCCCGATCGGGCAACAAGCGGCTGAAGAACGCCCTGTTCTACTCTGCCTGGGTCGCCTCGAACCACGACCCGATCTCGAAGACCTACTACGATCGCAAACGCGCCGAGGGCAAGCGCCACAACGCCGCCGTGATCTGCCTGGCCCGCCGCCGCTGCAACGTCATCTTCGCGATGCTCCGCGACGGCACGTACTACCAGTCACCCACACCAGTCCCGACCCCCGAGCCACCCACTCTCGCGGCTTGACTCGAAACATAGGGACACCCCCCC
>NZ_NSGI01000018.1:0-2843 GCF_002295155.1 Kocuria sp. WRN011 | reverse complement strand
TATGGTTAAGCATTGTCGAGGTCCTTGGTGCGAGCAGAGGTAAGAGTCCGCTCATCATCGAGGACCTCGACGTCTATCCCCAGCTACCCCGCACCACCGGCGCGCCCACACTCAACTCTGAAGAGCCTGTTATGGTTTGTGAGAGACCTGTGGCTCACTGAGAGAATCCGCAAAACTAGGGCTGAACCGAGTCTCCCCGGGGTCCCCCGTGTGAAATCTCAAGAAGGAGTGATGAACATGGCAGGCAACCGTTCCGTCGTCTTCCGCGGCGTGAAGAACATGCAGGTTGAGGATCTGGACTTTCCGAAGCTCCAGATGCCCAACGGCAAGAAGGCACCCCACGGTGTTGTCCTAAAGATCGTGGCTTCCAACATCTGCGGTAGTGACCTCCACATCTACCGTGGATCCTTCCCCGCCCCGGAAGGCATGGTCATGGGGCATGAGATGACCGGGGAAGTCGTGGAAATCGGCTCTGACGTCGAGTTCCTGAAGGAAGGCGACCTGGTCTCGGTTCCCTTCAACGTGGCTTGCGGCCGCTGCCGTAACTGCCGCAACGGTCGTACCGAGGTCTGCCAGACCTGCAACCCGGACGCCGATTCCGCTGCCTACGGCTTCAACCTGGGCGGCTGGGACGGCGGACAGGCCGAGTATCTTTTTGTTCCCTATGCGGACTTCCAGCTGCTGAAGTTCCCGGACCGTGACCAGGCCATGGAGAAGATCCGCGATCTGGCGCTTCTCTCTGACATCCTCCCGACTGCCTTCCACGGCCTCATGGAGGCTGGCGCCAAGCCCGGGTCCACTGTCTACATCGCGGGGGCCGGCCCCGTGGGCCGTTGCGGCGCCGCGGCTGCGCGCCTGCTGGGGGCGTCCTGCATCATCGTCGGCGACCACGACAAGGATCGCTTGGCCCTAATGAAGCGCAACGGTTGCGAAACCATTGACCTCAACGAGGATGTCCCGCTGCAGGACCAGATCGAAAAGATCCTTGGCGAGCCGATGGTCGACTGCGCCGTGGACTACGTCGGCACCGAAGCTCACGGCATCGGCAAGGACGCGGACAAAGAGGATCCGGCCTATGCGATCAACCAGGTGATCGACGTTACCCGCGCGGGAGGCGCCACCGGCATCATCGGCATCTATGGGCCTGACCCCCTGGCGGATTCCAAGGACGAGCAGAACGGCATCTACCCGATTGAATTCGGCAATGCCTGGATTAAGTCCCCGAAGATCACCGCTGGCCAGGCGCCGATCATGCATTACAACTACGAGTTGATGCAGGCGATCCTGTGGGACCGCATGCCGTACCTGTCGGACATGCTGCAGACCAAGGTCATCGGCCTTGACGATGCTCCTCAGGCCTACGCGGACTTCGACAACAGCTCGCAGGAGAAGTACATCATCGACCCGCACGGCATGATCGCCTCCTGATCTTGCCCACTCGGCACTGAGGCCCTGGCAATTTGCCAGGGCCTCAGTGCCGCCAGGACGCGCCTCAGGCTGAGGGCGCCTTTTCGTTCTCTCTATAGCCGGTTAGGAAAACAGCTGGCCGTGAACCCGGTCGGCGGCACGTGAAAACTGACCCCGTGGCGGCAGGCGGGTTCAACGGTGGGTTCTAGACGGTATGTAGTGACCCGTCTGTGGTGGAGGGGTTCCGGGCCGGGGCCTCGCTCACAGATATTCGTGGGTTACCGGACAAGATGTCCCTTGCCCGGTCTATCCAACAGTTGTGGGAGGCCCCGGTGTTTACGCAAGCGTACGAGCGTAGGGCTGGATGTGCACGCCCGATCTGTGGCGGCCGCAGCCAGCGACGGTGTGACCGGTGAACTACTCCAGACCCGGTTGGCCCCGAATTATGACCATATTCGGTCCTTGATCCGCCAGCTACCCGGCCCGGTGGCGGTGACGTACGAGGCCGGCCCCACCGGCTTCGGCCTGGCCCGGATATTGAACGCAGACGGGATCCGGTGCGTGGTCGCGGCCCCGTCGAAGCTGCAACGGCCTTCCGGGGACCCGGTGTTGACTGATGCGAAGGACGCGGTGCACCTGGCCCGGTTGCTGCGTTTGGATGAGGTCACCGGCGTGGTGGTGCCGTCGGTGGAGCAAGAAGCCGCCCGGGATCTGGTACGGGCCGGGGGGACTGCCGTTCAGATCTGATGCGCGACCGCCACCGGCTTTCAAACTTGCTGCTGCGTCATGGGATCGTCTATGACGGTGGGCAGGCTTGGACCGGGGCCCATCACGCGTGGCTGGCCCGCCAGTACTTGGAATTCCCGGCGACGCGGATGGCTTTTGATGCCGAGCACGAGACGGTGCTGGTCACTGCGGCCCGCCGTGACCGACTGGATCAAGAGATTACCAAGATGGCCGCCGAGTCCCAATTCGCCGAGGTGGTCCACCGGCTGGGGTGCTTGCGCGGGATCTCCACGCTGACCGGGTTCGGGCTGGCCGTAGAGATCGGGGACTGGCGCCGCTTCACCGGTGACACCATCGGGGCCTTCGTCGGGTTGGTGCCCTCCGAGTACTCCTCCGGAGCCAGCAGAGCACAGGGGCCGGACACCCAAGACCGGTAACACCCACGCCAGGCGGCTGCTGGTCGAAGCCGCCTGGCACCACCGCCCGGCCTACCGCATCGGCAAGACCATGCGCGATCGCTGGGACCTGGCACCGGCGGCCGCTCGGGCCCGCGGCGATGCCGGTAACCGCAGATTGCATAACCGGCTCTTCAGAGTTGAGTGTGGGCGCGCCGGTGGTGCGGGGTAGCTGGGGATAGACGTCGAGGTCCTCGATGATGAGCGGACTCTTACCTCTGCTCGCACCAAGGACCTCGACAATGCTTAACCATA
>NZ_NSGI01000017.1:0-4158 GCF_002295155.1 Kocuria sp. WRN011 | reverse complement strand
GGCAAGAGCAAGCGAGACATCATCCGTTGCTTGAAGCGCTACGTCATTCGCGAGGTCTACCACCTCATTAAGGTCAACCCCCGCACCGGTGAAATCGCGAGTTGACAACTATAGGAGCGTCAACGCCCTCATGGAGACCATCAACGGGTTGTTCAAGACCGAGTGCATCCGAACCACGGTCTTCCACCCCGGTCCCTACCGGACTCTCGCAGACGTCGAGTACGCGACCGCTGGATGGGTCGAGTGGTACAACAACCGCCGCCTCCACGGCACCCTCGGGATGCTCACCCCGGTAGAGTTCGAAACGCTCCACTATCAGGCCCTCACCCGAGAGCCCGAACCCACAAAGTAGCGGCCGAGAACCCGGGCCGGTTCATTGATGGAAGCGTTCGATTTTGCCTTGGGTTTGTGGGTGGCCCGGTGCCCCGTTCTTTTGGTGGATGTGGTGGGCTTCTAAGAGTTTCTCGAACCCGTTACGACCTCCTTTGCGGCCGGCTAGGCGGGCGGTGAAGACCAGCCCGTTATCGGTCAGGGTCGAGGCTGGTGGCCCATAGGTGCTGATCAGGCCCTGCATGGTGGTGACGATGTCGGCGCCGGTAAACGCTAATTGGGTGCGTAGGTGCAGTAGGTAGCGGGAGTGATCGTCGAGGAAGTCCAGGATCTCCACCCGGGCGCCGGTGGCCAGGAACCAGTGGGTGATATCGGCTTGCCAGCATTCGTTCGGCGCCTGGGCTTGGAAGCGGATGTAGGTGGATCTCGGTCGTTTACCCGGTGCCGGGGTGATAAGCCCGGCTCGGTGGAGCACGCGCCGGATCGTGGAATCTGAGGGCACTCGGTATCCGGCTTGTTCTAGGTGCCACGCGATGGTGAGCGGCCCGGCGTCAGCGCCTTGGGCGGTGAGTTCTTGGCGCACGGCAATGATTTGTTCTACCAACGCCGCTGGTAGGGCCCCGGGTGAAGAGCGTGGGGCTCGAGAACCCGGTGCCAGTCCGTCCACCCCGTGAGCGTCGTAACGGGCTAGCAGGGTGTAGACCCATTGCCGGGAGACGCCGTAGCGGGTGGCGGCCTGGGCGGCGGTGAGGTGTTGATCGCGTACGGAGCGGACGATGACCAGATGTCGTGTTGTGCTTCCCATTGACCATCGTGACCGTCCAGGGGGTGTCAATGATTAAGCAACTACCGAGAGCTACCGGTGCCCGCTTCTCATCGCCACCGATACTCTCCGTAGACGAAATACACTAATTCCAAAGTTGGGAGCACTTTTTGGATTAACCATAAAAATATAACCTATTCGCCCCCCTCCGTTTCAAACTTCAGCGTTATAGGCAATTTGTGATATTCTATTTGCAAACGCTGGAGATCTTTCTCTGTCTGCTCACCAGAGTTCCGAATGGTTCTCATTTGCGCATATACTTGTTCCCATTGAGAGCGAATAATTCCCCACAATTTCTTATGGTCCGGCAATTCTGAATGGGAATTAACATCCGACTCAATTCTCCGAAGAACGCGTATTGACCGCCGCAAGAATGCGGTCCAGGTGACAATATTTCCGCCCCCCCTGTCCATTTCTGCAGCCAGCTCGAAGGCCTCCAAGCCCCGTTGGAAATACTCAGCAACACCGTAAGGGGGAGTTGCGGCCTTCTCCAAGAGAACAGTACCCAACGTGGTGAAGCTGTAAGTATCAGCCACTAGCCCCGTGGCCCGCATGGCGAAGGACTCAGCCTTTGCTAGCAAGGTAGCATCCGATCGGGATTCATTTCGCGCAAGAATTGCCCTTTGCTCCCAATATCTTGCGCTCCAAGAACCAAAAACATCCAGGAGGGACGCGTACCAAGAATCGAGATCTGCTCCGGGTATGGCTTCTCGCAAGTTGCGTTGAATCATGAACGCATTAACTAATTGTGACGTCGGATTTCTTTGTTGGAGGCTTTTTGGATTCAATCTTCCTGATACATTATGTATGGCATCTTTCAGAAATTCACCAGCTTGCACAGACCCAATCTTATTTACGAGGGGTGCAAGCGCCATGAATCGGTGTCGTGTCCGCACAATTGTTCCGTCCGTGGAGAGCAAAGAACTAATTTGCGGATCATCTTGAATCTGACCGACCATCTGGTCACTCGTTAGACCAAGCATTCTGCTTATATCGACAAGCAAAATTTGACTATCAACAAAAGAAGCGTAAGCGGCAAGAAAAACAGTCTTTTGCTTCTGTGCATTATTTAAATCATTAATTAAATGCCCGACTCGCAATCCAAATCCAGGGGCATTCTCAAGTTGAGCCATTGCGTCAAATAGGTCTTTTCCTTTGAAGTGGGAAATTCGTTTATTAGGGGGACAACTTTCGAGAATGCCGAGTCTCCCTACTTTATTAAGGTTATCGACCAGTCGCGCCGAGTCAACACCCGTTAGACGCCCATTGATACTTGCCACTCGCCTGTGCGCAAGACTGGCGGGATCAAGTCTACCGAGGATTTTCGCTTCTCGGTTTGAATCGTCGACGGCAACACATACGATACTTGCCCCCAAGCCACGAGCTTTAATAACGAGTTGATTTAGATCGTCTGCAAAATCGGCCACCCCGTCAAACAGTAGGGCTACTGCCTTACCATCTGCCGCGAAAGATAATATGGCATCTATATCAATGCGTCCTTTGTGCTGGAAAAGGAAAGTTCGCCATGAATGCATGCGTAAATAATGCCCCAGTTGCAGTAGTCCTGTGGAGCGACCAGTTAGACGCCGACCAGTGTAAACTAGTGCCGTTGACTTCGATAGAGACTGGCCGATTTGTCCGCAGTCCTGCTTCGCCTTCGTCACCCATTCTAACTCAGCCGCGAGACCATCTTGAACATCAATCCATCGAGGTTCGTCACCACCGAGAAAATCATGATTCTGAGCGTCCGAGGCGACGCGAGTGGATTTAAGCTCTACAAACTGCTGACCAACCCTCATGGCCAGTTCCATTTCCGACCCCAACTCTTGTTCGAGATCTAGTCCGGTCATTTCACCCCATGCAAGAACAAAGTCTTCAGCCGTCATCTCTACCGGGACTAATCCCCACCGCTCAAGGTCCAATCGCATCCCCCGAGAGATACTTCGAGCTACGTAGAAACTTGGTGCGGAATGCGTCGGCCTTCGCCCCGAGACAACAGCTTCTATATCGGGCTCATCCCTCATTCTTGCCCCGAGAATGACAAATGGCGAATTTCCATATACATCATGAAAATTCGCTGGCCATGCGGCCCTGGATGCCGCCGAACCCGCGTACTCACTCAAGGAAAAGACTAGTTTCCTGGGCGGAATAGTATCTACTACTCCGTGGAGGTGGATTACATTAAGGTTCCGACTTTGACGGAAATCTGAATCCCAATTCAGCGTCTCGAGTTGCCTGCTAGACTCTTGGGCGATCGCCCGATAGGCTGATTCAAATGTGTCGTCAATGTTGAGAGTCCATACTATGTTCCAAGGACTCCGAGCATAGTACTCCATCCAGTACGAGTGCTTCACTCCCCAAAAACGCTCTTTGAGCCAGCTATAAACACGAGCTTCCCCTGCGGCTTGAACCGAACGATCATAGATTCTCCAGAGTAGGTCACCTTCTTCAGCGGGCACATTGAAAGCAACGCAAAGTTGTTCAATAAGCGCTGAACTTCCGGGCAGTGGGTTGCCGAGACGAGATGTAGAGTCCATGCTGGCACCGGCCCCAAGAAGTAAGTGATATTCACTGTTGCGAGCGGCCCGCCGTAGGGACAGTCGTTGCTCTTCGGTGATGTCGATGGAGCCTAGATTATCTTCGTTATTCATGAACGTATTATGACAGGTCTTGGTACCGTTTGGGTCTCGGGACGAAAATAACAACAATGAGTCTTACTGCTAGCAGTGGTCCCTTGATCCGAACACGGAATATTCATCTTTTGTAGTGTGAGCACCCACCGCCGTTACCTTTTTCATGGCGACGGTGTCCGGGAGGATGTAGGCGTAGGAAACCAGCCGGCCCCGGCAAGTTGTCTGCCCCCAGTCGCTCATGATCCGGGGGGGTGTCCCTATGTTTCGAGTCAAGCCGCGAGAGTGGGTGGCTCGGGGGTCGGGACTGGTGTGGGTGACTGGTAGTACGTGCCGTCGCGGAGCATCGCGAAGATGACGTTGCAGCGGCGGCGG
>NZ_NSGI01000016.1:0-5657 GCF_002295155.1 Kocuria sp. WRN011 | reverse complement strand
GTGGTTTGTTGTTTGTCAACTCAATAGTGTGCCTAGTTTGTTGATACCGAAAAGTATTTGTATTTTTTGGTTGATGGCCTGATGCTCCGGGTGTTTTTCCCGTTTCCTGGGGTGTTGGGTGTCAGCTAGGATCCCGCGACCGTGTGCTGGTTTCTTTGTGGAACTGGTGGGTTGTGGTTTCTGTCATGTTTTTTGACGGAGAGTTTGATCCTGGCTCAGGACGAACGCTGGCGGCGTGCTTAACACATGCAAGTCGAACGCTGAAGCTTGGGTGCTTGCATCTGGGTGGATGAGTGGCGAACGGGTGAGAAATACGTGAGTAACCTGCCCTTGACTCTGGGATAAGCCTGGGAAACTGGGTCTAATACTGGATACAACACAGTCTCGCTTGGGGGTGTGTGGAAAGGGTTTTTCTGGTTTTGGATGGGCTCTCGGCCTATCAGCTTGTTGGTGGGGTAATGGCCTACCAAGGCGACGACGGGTAGCCGGCCTGAGAGGGTGACCGGCCACACTGGGACTGTGACTCGGCCCAGACTCCAACGGGAGGCAGCAGTGGGGAATATAGCACAATGGGCGAAAGCCTGATGCAGCGACGCCGCGTGAGGGATGACGGCCTTCGGGTTGTAAACCTCTTTCAGCACGGAAGAAGCGAAAGTGACGGTACGTGCAGAAGAAGCGCCGGCTAACTTCGTGCCAGCAGCCGCGGTAATACGAAGGGCGCAAGCGTTGTCCGGAATTATAGGGCGTATTGAGCTCGTAGGCGGTTTGTCGCGTCTGCTGTGAAAGCCCGGGGCTTAACCCCGTGGTGTGCAGTGGGTACGGGCAGACTAGAGTGCAGTAGGGGAGACTGGAATTCCTGGTGTAGCGGTGAAATGCGCAGATATCAGGAGGAACACCGATGGCGAAGGCAGGTCTCTGGGCTGTTACTGACGCTGAGGAGCGAAAGCATGGGGAGCGAACAGGATTAGATACCCTGGTAGTCCATGCCGTAAACGTTGGCCACTAGGTGTGGGCGACATTCCACGTTTTGCGCGCCGTAGCTAACGCATTAAGTGCCGCGCCTGGGGAGTACGGCCGCAAGGCTAAAACTCAAAGGAATTGACGGGGGCCCGCACAAGCGGCGGAGCATGCGGATTAATTCGATGCAACGCGAAGAACCTTACCAAGGGTTGACATACACGAGACCGGCCCAGAGATGGGTTTTCCTCTTTGACGTTGGTGTACAGGTGGTGCATGGTTGTCGTCAGCTCGTGTCGTGAGATGTTGGGTTAAGTCCCGCAACGAGCGCAACCCTCGTTCTATGTTGCCAGCACGTGATGGTGGGGACTCATAGGAGACTGCCGGGGTCAACTCGGAGGAAGGTGGGGATGACGTCAAATCATCATGCCCCTTATGTCTTGGGCTTCACGCATGCTACAATGGCCGGTACAATGCGTTGCGATACCGTGAGGTGGAGCTAATCCCAAAAAGCTGGTCTCAGTTCGGATCGTGGTCTGCAACTCGACCACGTGAAGTCGGAGTCGCTAGTAATCGCAGATCAGCAACGCTGCGGTGAATACGTTCCCGGGCCTTGTACACACCGCCCGTCAAGTGACGAAAGTTGGTAACACCGGAAGCCGGTGGCCTAACCCTTGTCGGGGGAGCCCTCGAAGGTGGGACTCGCGATTGGGACTAAGTCGTAAGAAGGTAGCCGTACCGGAAGGTGCGGCTGGATCACCTCCTTTCTAAGGAGCAGGCCCAGCAGCCGTGTGGTTGCAGCCAATCACCAAGGGTGGTTGGTCAATGGTGGCCGCCATACACCCAGCAAGTGTGCTGTGGTGGTGGTTTGCTCATGGGTGGAATATCAACAGGCGTACATGGCTCCCCGCGCACGGGAACCCCGCGACATCATGTTGTGGGTGGTGTGTGGTGGTGGTTGTGGTGGCACATTGTTGGGTTGTCGATCAACAAGCCCAATGCTCAGGTGAATCTGCTGTTCGATCCGTGAGGATCGGACGGTGGTGGTGTGGGTGTTGGTTGTTGGTTCTTCCCGGAACACTACTGAAGCCAGCGGTTGCTGGTGGGGTGGTGTTGGTGGGTTGTTGTTTGTCAACTACATAGTGGACGCGAGCATCTTTGAACGCCGCGCGCAGATGGCTGCAGTGCTGTTGGTTCCTTTGGGTTCTGGTGGTGGTGTGGTTGTTGGTGTGTGGTGTGTATTTTTGATGATTATTTGTGTTGTGTGGCGTATAAGTTGTTACGGGCACACGGTGGATGCCTTGGCATCAGGAGCTGATGAAGGACGTGGAAATCTGCGATATGCCTCGGGGAGCTGATAAACGAGCTGTGATCCGAGGGTTTCCGAATGGGGTAACCCGGCTGCGTGTTATGCGTGGTCACTCGTATCTGAATTCATAGGGTGCGAGGAGGAACGTGGGGAAGTGAAACATCTCAGTACCCATAGGAAGAGAAAACAATAGTGATTCCGTGAGTAGTGGCGAGCGAAAGCGGATGGTGGCTAAACCGGTTGTGTGTGATACCTGGCGAGGGTTGCATGATCGGGGTTGTGGGATGCGTTGTTCCTGGGGTCGCCACCCTGGGGGTTGTGGTGTTGTGGTAGTCGAACTGGTGGTGAGTGCCAGACCGTAGTGGGTGTGAGTCCCGTAGACGAAACCGCAGTCATCTCGATCTAATGTACTCCCGAGTAGCACGGGGCTCGTGAAATCTCGTGTGAATCTGCCAGGACCACCTGGTAAGCCTGAATACTTCCTGATGACCGATAGCGGATCAGTACCGTGAGGGAATGGTGAAAAGTACCCCGGGAGGGGAGTGAAATAGTACCTGAAACCGTGTGCTTACAAGCCGTCGGAGCCTTTTGGGGTGACGGCGTGCCTTTTGAAGAATGAGCCTGCGAGTTAGTGTTACGTCGCGAGATTAACCCGTGTGGGGTAGTCGTAGCGAAAGCGAGTCTGAATAGGGCGTGTTGTAGTGGCGTGATCTAGACCCGAAGCGGGGTGATCTACCCATGGCCAGGTTGAAGCGCGTGTAAGAGCGCGTGGAGGACCGAACCCACTTCAGTTGAAAATGGAGGGGATGAGCTGTGGGTAGGGGTGAAAGGCCAATCAAACTCCGTGATAGCTGGTTCTCCCCGAAATGCATTTAGGTGCAGCGTCGTGTGTTGCTTGCTGGAGGTAGAGCTACTGGATGGCTGATGGGCCCTACAAGGTTACTGACGTCAACCAAACTCCGAATGCCAGTCAAGTGTAAGCGCGGCAGTGAGACTGTGGGGGATAAGCTTCATAGTCGAAAGGGAAACAGCCCAGACCATCAACTAAGGCCCCTAAGCGTGTGCTAAGTGGGAAAGGATGTGGAGTTGCTTAGACAACCAGGAGGTTGGCTTAGAAGCAGCCATCCTTGAAAGAGTGCGTAATAGCTCACTGGTCAAGTGATTCCGCGCCGATAATGTAGCGGGGCTCAAGTACACCGCCGAAGTTGTGGCATGACACCGTATAGCTGAGCCGTTTGTGGTTGAGGTGGTGTTGTGGGTAGGGGAGCGTCGTTGGGGTAGTGAAGCTGCGGGGTGACCCAGTGGTGGAACCTCAACGAGTGAGAATGCAGGCATGAGTAGCGAAAGACGGGTGAGAAACCCGTCCGCCGGATGATCAAGGGTTCCAGGGTCAAGCTAATCTGCCCTGGGTGAGTCGGGACCTAAGGCGAGGCCGACAGGCGTAGTCGATGGATAACGGGTTGATATTCCCGTACCGGCGAAAAACCGTCCATACTGAACCGGGGATACTAACCACCCGAACCACCATGATTGGATCCCTTCGGGGTGAAGACGTGTGTGGGGAGCGTGGGACCTGATCCGGGGAGGTAAGCGTATTAACAGGTGTGACGCAGGAAGGTAGCCAAGCCAGGCGATGGTTGTCCTGGTCTAAGCATGTAGGGTGGGTCGTTGGTAAATCCGCGGCCCGTGTGCCTGAGGTGTGATGGGACTCTCTTAGGTGAGGGAATTTGGTGATCCTATGCTGCCGAGAAAAGCATCGACGTGAGGTTTTAGTCGCCCGTACCCTAAACCGACACAGGTGATCAGGTAGAGAATACTAAGGCGTTCGAGAGAATCATGGTTAAGGAACTCGGCAAAATGCCCCCGTAACTTCGGGAGAAGGGGGGCCTTGGCTGGTGATCACCCTTGCGGTGTGAGCTGGTTGGGGTCGCAGAGGCTAGGGGGAAGCGACTGTTTATCAAAAACACAGGTCCGTGCGAAGTCGTAAGACGATGTATACGGACTGACTCCTGCCCGGTGCTGGAAGGTTAAGAGGACTCGTTAGACTCTTTGGGGTCGAAGCGGAGAATTTAAGCCCCAGTAAACGGCGGTGGTAACTATAACCATCCTAAGGTAGCGAAATTCCTTGTCGGGTAAGTTCCGACCTGCACGAATGGAGTAACGACTTCCCTACTGTCTCAACCATGAACTCGGCGAAATTGCAGTACGAGTAAAGATGCTCGTTTCGCGCAGCAGGACGGAAAGACCCCGAGACCTTTACTATAGTTTGGTATTGGTGTTCGGTGTGGCTTGTGTAGGATAGGTGGGAGACTATGAAACCGCGACGCTAGTTGTGGTGGAGTCGTTGTTGAAATACCACTCTGGTCACTCTGGATATCTAACTTCGGCCCGTAATCCGGGTCAGGGACAGTGCCTGATGGGTAGTTTAACTGGGGCGGTTGCCTCCTAAAGAGTAACGGAGGCGCCCAAAGGTTCCCTCAGCCTGGTCGGCAATCAGGTGTTGAGTGTAAGTGCACAAGGGAGCTTGACTGTGAGAGTGACAGCTCGAGCAGGGACGAAAGTCGGGACTAGTGATCCGGCGGTACATTGTGGAATGGCCGTCGCTCAACGGATAAAAGGTACCTCGGGGATAACAGGCTGATCTTGCCCAAGAGTCCATATCGACGGCATGGTTTGGCACCTCGATGTCGGCTCGTCGCATCCTGGGGCTGGAGTTGGTCCCAAGGGTTGGGCTGTTCGCCCATTAAAGCGGTACGCGAGCTGGGTTCAGAACGTCGTGAGACAGTTCGGTCCCTATCCGCTGCGTGCGTTGGAAATTTGTGGAGGTCTGTCCTTAGTACGAGAGGACCGGGACGGACGAACCTCTGGTATGTCAGTTGTTCCGCCAGGAGCATGGCTGATTAGCTACGTTCGGAAGAGATAACCGCTGAAAGCATCTAAGCGGGAAGCTTGCTCCGAGATGAGATTTCCTAGCCCCTATGGGGGTGTGAGGTTCCCAGTAGACGACTGGGTTGATAGGCCGGGTGTGGAAGCGTTGTAAGGCGTGGAGCTGACCGGTACTAATAAACCGAAGACTTATCACACACAACATTCATCAAAGATCTGTGTGTTCGCGTTCACTATGTGGTTGACAACCAACAACACCACACCACCACAGTCTTGTGGTGGTGGTCGGGTTGGTTTGGTAATTGGATAATGGTCCACGAGACCTGGAAACACCATGGTTTCCCACCACACGCGGTAGAGCGTGTTGGGTGGGGTTGGGTTTTCGGTGGTTATAGCGTGGGGGAAACGCCCGGTCCCATCTCGAACCCGGAAGCTAAGACCCACAGCGCTGATGGTACTGCACTCGGGAGGGTGTGGGAGAGTAAGTCACCGCCGAAATTAACGT
>NZ_NSGI01000015.1:0-43779 GCF_002295155.1 Kocuria sp. WRN011 | reverse complement strand
GAGACGATGCGCCGGGTCGCTCGGGGTTTCCGCAACTTCGACAACTACCGGCTACGCGCCCTGCTCGCCGCCGGTGGCCACCGGCCGTGGCGGAAGACGCCTACCCACGCTCATCTGTGAAGGGCCGCTTTACTGAATGCGAGTTGAACCAGTGTTGCGACGATGGCTGGAACTCAAGCCGCGGAGGGCAAGCTCTACCTCTGCGCCATCAAAGACGTCTATTCCGGCCGGATCGTGGGCTACTCGATCAGCGACCGGATGAAGGCGCGCCTCGCGGTGAACGCCCTGGACAACGCGATATCCAGACGTCGCGACGCCGCTGGTTGCATCGTGCATTCGGACCGTGGGTCTCAGTTCCGGTCACGGAAATTCGTGCACGCCCTGAACCGTCACCACCTCATCGGATCCATGGGCCAGGTCGGTGCTGCCGGCGATAACGCCGCGATGGAATCGTTCTTCTCCCTTCTGCAGAAGAACGTCCTGGACCGCAAGCGCTGGCACACCCGTGAAGAGCTTCGGATCGCGATCATCACCTGGATCGAACGTACCTACCACCGCCGTCGCCGACAGGCCCGCCTGGGCCGATTGACCCCCATCGAATACGAGACCATCATGAACCCGGCCGTGGACCTCGCGGCCTGAAACCCCAACTGTCACCTGTTCGTGCGGCAGTCCCGGCCAATGCCGCGCTGCACCGCATCATCATCGTGCGAATGCGCATGGACGACCGGACCAAGACCTACGTCGAACGGCGCACCGCCGAGGGCAAGACCAAGCTGGAGATCATCCGGTGCCTGAAACGCCATCTCATCCGCGAGGTCTGGAAGAACACACGGGACCTACGGCTCACCCAAGCAGACGCCGCGCTAGCGGCTTGACGCATATAGGAGCATCAACCGGCGCCTCCACGGCTCCCTCAGGATGCTCACCCCGATAGAGTTCGAGACGCTCCACTATGAGGCCCTCACCCGAGAGCCCGAACCCACAAAGTAGCGGCAGAGAACCTGGGCCGATTCACCTGCACCACCGGAATGACAGGTCCTCCGTTCAAACTCACTACGACCCTCAGTCGCACCAACCGCATGAGACCGCCTCAGAAGGTGAGTGCTCCCGGCCCAACACCTCGGGGCAAGTCAGGTAATCCTCGGGTGTCCACAGCGGTTCATGCGCACAGGGTGCTGGTCTACCGTCGATAACGGTCGAGGGCATGCCGGCACCTCCCCCCTCCAATACCGGCATGTCCTCGGCCCTACACGCTTCGTGAGGTAGTAGGTAACGGCGCTCCCGTTGTCGCCACCTCAGAAGACCAGGACGAGCCGCCCGCGCACCCCTCCTGCTTCCAGGCGCCGGTGAGCCTGGGGAGCCTGGTCCATCGGGAGCTCCTGGGCTACGCGCAGGCTCAGCAGGCCTTCTTCGGCCTGGCGGCCAAGGGTGTGTAATTTCTCCGAGGCACGGGCGTAGTCGACCACCACGATCGGCTGGAACACGATGCCCCGCTCGCCTGGTTGGTCGTATCCGCGCAGGGTGATCACCGTTCCACGGTCCTTGATCGCGGCCGCGATCTCGTTCCCCTGTACGGCACCGTCGATCAGCGCATCCACCCCGGCGGGGTAGTGCTCGCGCACCGCTTGTGCGAAGCCCTCGCCGCGGGGCAGCACCAGGTCCGCTCCCAGGCTCTTGACGAGTTCCTCGTCCTGCGGTGCGGCGTCGGCCACGACCCTCAGCCCGTCGGCCTTAGCCAGCTGCACCGCGTACCCGCCCATGGCCCCGGCTGCACCGGTCACCGCCACCACATCACCGGCGTCCAGGCCCAGCCTGTCCAGGGCCAGTCGCGCGGTCAGCCCGTTCATCGGCAAGGTGGCGGCCTCGGCGAAGCCGGTGTTCGACGGCATGGGCGCCACGGACTCGGCCGGAACCGCCACGCGTTCGGCATAAGCCCCGTGTGAGCCGCGCGGGACGATGATGGCCATGACGCGATCACCGACCCTCAGATCGGTCTGGGTCTCGGGGCCGATCTGTTCGATGACCCCGGCCGCATCCATGCCCAGCACATACGGTCCCCCGGCTGTCCCCGCCCGCCGCTGCCGGGTGCGCCCGGTGAAGTCGGTAGGGTTCACCGCGGCCGCGTGAACACGAATCAAGACCTCGCCCTCGCCGGGAACGGGATCGGGAAGCTCGATCACGTCGAGGACGTCCGGGTCACCGGGGGTATGGAATCCAATTGCCTTCATACCCGTGGCAACACGGCCCCTCAGAGCACTATTCCGGCCACTGACTTCGCCCGATGAATCCCCGCGCCCCTCTGCGCTGCTGTGTGCGATCGACCCCGGTGCTGGCCGTGAACGGTGAACGCACCACGCGGCCACCCGGTGTGGGCGCGGGCCACGGACGGGCCCAAGACACGCCAGTGCCCGGTCTCGAGATGGAGACCGGGCTCCGGCGCGTACTGGGAGGCTAGGGCTTGAGGACGACCTTGATGCAGCCGTCTTCCTTCTTCTGGAACTTCTCGTACATCGCCGGCGCCTGGTCCAGGGGGGCGGTGTGCGTGGTGAGGTCCAGCACGCCCAGCGGGTCGGCGGGGTCATCGACCAGCGGCAGCAGTTCCTCGGTCCACCGCCGCACGTTGCACTGACCCATCCGCAACTGGAGCTGCTTGTCGAACATCGTCATCAACGGCAGCGGGTCCTTCATCCCGCCGTACACCCCGCTGATCGAGATCGTCCCACCGCGCCGCACGGCCTCGATCGCGGTGTACAGGGCACCGAGTCGGTCCACCCCCGCCGTTTCCATCGCCTTGCGACCCAGCGCGGACGGCAATGCTCCCACCGCTTGGTGGGCCATCCCGGCCACCGGGGAGCCGTGGGCCTCCATCCCGACCGCGTCCACCACCGCATGCGGGCCGCGCCCGCCGGTGAGGTCCTTGAGCTGCTCGACCACGCCGTCCGTGGAGTCCAGGGTGGCGATGCCGTGGCGTTCGGCCATGGCCCGGCGCTCCGGGACCGGGTCCACCGCGAACACCTCATAACCCAAGTGCTTGCCAATGCGGGCGGACATCTGACCGACCGGGCCCAGACCGAGCACCGCCAGGGACCCGCCCTGCCCGGGCGCGGCGTACTGCACGGCCTGCCAGGCAGTGGGCACCACGTCGGAGAGGAACAGGTAGCGCTCGTCCTGCCCGGTGTGCGGGACCTTGATGGGCCCGTAGTCCGCGTGCGGCACGCGCAGGTACTCGGCCTGCCCACCGGGCACCGAACCGTAGAGACGGGAGTAGCCCAGGAACTGGGCGTTGTTGTTGTACTCCCGCACCTGGGTGATCTCGCACTGGGACTGCAGGCCCTGGGTGCACATGAAGCAGTGCCCGCAGGAGACGTTGAACGGGATCACCACCCGGTCCCCGGCCTTGATGTGGGTGACGGCCGAGCCGACCTCCTCCACGATGCCCATCGGCTCGTGGCCGATGATGTCGCCCTTATCCATGAACGGGGTGAGCACCTCGTACAGGTGCAGATCCGAACCGCAGATCGCGGACGAGGTGATCCGCACGATCGCGTCCGTGGGCTCCTGGATAACCGGATCCGGGACCTCCTCCACACTCACCGTCCGCTTCGCCTGCCAAGTCAAAGCCTTCATGCGTCCTCCTCTCCCAGGGCCGCCGCCCCGACCGGAACGACAGCCTGCTGATCTGATCGGTCTCAACGACCCTACTCACGCCATTTTAGGCGCAGGCGCGTGTTCACCGCCAGAGAACGACGAGACTCACATAAAGTCCCCGCGTAGCAGGGGCCGTGCCTCACATGGTTTTCCCCGCGAAATCTTCCGTGGTTTCGGTGGCACGGCGACGATGGGGTATGGCTGACAGGGACGTGTCGATGATGACCCGCATCGAAGTGACCAAGAAGTACGCCAAGGCCTATGCGACGGCGCCGAAGAAGCAGAAGGGCGCGATCCTGGACACCGTTGTCGGAGTCACCGGCTGGAACCGGGACCACGCCCGCCAGCAGCTGCGCCGCCGCGCCAATCAGCCGCCAGGGCGGGCTGCCGCGACGGTCACGGTGCTCGACCGGCGCAAGACCAAACCCCGCAGGTACTCCTACGACGCCCTCATGGTGCTCCGGCGCATCTGGGCGGTCTCCGGCGGCCTGTGCGGGAAGTACCTGGCCGCCTCGATGGCCGAGTGGATCGAGGCGATGGAACGCCACGGCGCCCTGGTCGGGGGCCAGGACCGGTACTGCCCGGTGGTGCGGGCCGAGCTGCTGGCGATGAGCGCGGCCACCATCGACCGGTACCTGGCCCCGACCCGGGCCAAGGACCCGGTGCACGGCAAGTCCGCGACGAAGCCGGGGTCCTTGTTGCGCACCTCGGTCACGATCCGCAAGGCCGGTGACGAGGTCGAGGACGAACCCGGATTCTTCGAGGTCGACACCGTCGCCCACTGCGGGCCCACGCTCAAGGGCGAGTTCGCCCGTTCGGTGAACTTCACCGATGTGCACAACGGCTGGGTATTCACCCGCGCGATCCGCAACAACGCCCGCGTACACATCCTCGCCACCCTCCAGACCGGATTCGACACGATCCCGTACCTAGTCAGCGACCTGGACTTCGACAACAGATCGGAGTTCATCAACCACGACGTGGTCAACTGGGCCGCCGACAAGGACATCTTCTTCACTCGCGGACGGCCCTACAAGAAGAACGACCAGGCCA
Organism: Kocuria sp. WRN011; assembly: GCF_002295155.1. Lineage (NCBI taxonomy): Bacteria > Bacillati > Actinomycetota > Actinomycetes > Micrococcales > Micrococcaceae > Kocuria > Kocuria sp. WRN011. The sequence continues at coordinate 39,075 of NZ_NSGI01000015.1, read as the reverse complement.
CCATCGAATCTAAGAACGGGCACCTGGTGCGCCGCTACGGGTTCTACTACCGGTACGACGCCCCCGCCGAGCTGGTGCTGCTGAACCGGCTCTGGCCCCTGGTCAACGACCGGCTGAACTACCTCACCCCCACAAAGAAGCCCGCCGGCTGGGCCACCGACGCGGTCGGGCGGCGCAAACGCCTCTACGACACCCCGAAAACCCCATACCGACGGCTGCTGGCCTCCGGAATCCTCAGCGACACCCAGCAAGCCGAACTCCGGGCCCACCACGACAGCCTGGACCCGGTGGCCATCGCCACCGAAATCGACCGGATCCAGCAACAACTGATCCGCCTGGCCGCCGAGAAGACCCGCGAACTCGAACGGGAAGTACAGGCCGTCACCGCCCACCCCAACCCCTCGGGCATCAAGCTCCACCGCCGGCAGGCCAGCTAGATTTCCCGGGGACTTTTATCTGAGGCACGGCCCACCGTTCCCGGGGAATTGACTGTGAGGCACTACGGTCACCAAGGCCGAGCTGGCCGAGGCATACCGGGCCAACGCGCTCCTGGACGGCCACCACAACGATCCCGAGTTCGGATACCGGCTCCTCGTCGGCGAAGCCGCAGACGCGGGCGAGGCGATGTGCGAGCGGACCGCGTGGCGGATCTGCCGCGACAACCAGTGGTGGTCCGTCTTCGGCAAGAAGCGCGCCAAGAACGGCAAGCGTCCGGGACACTCCAGCCGAACGACTCCATGCTTTACTGAATGCGAGTTGAACCAGTGTTGCGACGATGGCTGGAACTCAAGCCGCGGAGGGCAAGCTCTACCTCTGCGCCATCAAAGACGTCTATTCCGGCCGGATCGTGGGCTACTCGATCAGCGACCGGATGAAGGCGCGCCTCGCGGTGAACGCCCTGGACAACGCGATATCCAGACGTCGCGACGCCGCTGGTTGCATCGTGCATTCGGACCGTGGGTCTCAGTTCCGGTCACGGAAATTCGTGCACGCCCTGAACCGTCACCACCTCATCGGATCCATGGGCCAGGTGGGTGCTGCCGGCGATAACGCCGCGATGGAATCGTTCTTCTCCCTTCTGCAGAAGAACGTCCTCGGCCGCCGCTCCTGGACCACCCGCGAGCAGCTACGCATCGCAATGGTGACCTGGATCGAACGGACCTATCACCGGCGTCGGCGTCAGGCACGTCTGGGCCGTTTGACGCCCATCGAGTTCGAGACCATCATGAACACGACCGTCGCACTGGCGGCGTGACTACAACCTGTCACCTAACCGTGCAGCAGTCCCCAACGTCCAAGTGGATCCTTCGCTTCTGGTTTTCATAGAGGACTCTCCAGTTAACACCCGGTGATTGTGTTCTCCGTGGTCAGTCGCACCATGTTTAGCTCGGACAGGAAGGCCGAAGAGATCATGAAATCCGTGGGGACCGGGGATGCCCAGCGGGCCACGGAGCTAGCCAATTCAAACGAGACTACTCAGCGCTGAGTGACCAACGCCAAATTAGACGAACGTGCGGAGCGCGGCTCCGGTGACCTGGTCGTCACCGGGGACAAGGTGGAGGTGAACTTCTCCGACTGGTGACACGCGGGCCAGTGTGGGTCGGTGGATGGGGTGCCTCTCAGCCACCGAGCCAATTGACGATTGGCCCTACTGCATGGTCCCGGACAACCGCGCCCTCATGCGTCGGGACGGCAGGTTGAGTCCCCGGATCTTCACGGTGGTGCCGTGAGCGCGGTACTTGTCCGTGACGGCGTCCACGGCCGCCACCGTGGAGGCATCCCAGATGTGTGACTCGCTGAAATCGATGACCACGGTCGCCGGGTCCTCGGCGTAGCGGAACTGGGTGTACAGGTCGTTGGAGGAGGCGAAGAACAACTCGCCGCGCACATGGTAGGTGGCCATGGCGTTGTCGTCGGCAGAGTGACCGGAAGCCGGGATATCGGATCCGTACGGGTCGGACGGGCCAGCCGCTACAGCACTGCCTCCGCGCGAACCCGTCGAGGACTCCACGGTGCGCTCCACCGTGACCACATGAGCTACGCGGCGTGCGAAGCCGATCATCGCCGCCAGGACACCCGCACCCACGCCGAGCGCCAGGTTGTGGGTGGCCACCGTGACGGCAACCGTCACGAGCATGACCACGGTTTCGGACAGCGGCATGCGGCGCAGCGTGGACGGGCGGATGGAGTGCCAGTCGAAGGTTGCCCAGGCCACGAAGATCATGATGGCGGCCAGCGCGGCCATGGGAATGGTGCCCACGATCTCGCCCAGCAGCACCACCAGGAGTAGCAGGAACACTCCGGAGAGGAACGTGGAGATCCGAGTGCGCGCTCCCGAGGCCCGCACGTTGATCATCGTCTGCCCGATCATGCCGCAACCGCCCATGGTGCCGAACATGCCGCTGACCACGTTGCCCACACCCTGACCCCAGGTTTCGCGGGTCTTGCTGGAGGGGGTATCGGTGATGTCGTCCACGAGCTTGGCGGTCATGAGCGATTCCATGATGCCCACCACCGCCATGGTCAGGGCGAACGGAGCAATGATTTGCAGTGTCTCCAGCGTGTAGGGCACGTCCGGGACGATCAGCTGGGGCCATGAGTCGGGGAGTTTGCCCTTGTCACTCACGGTGGGCACATTCAATCCGAGTAGCACCACTACCGGGGTGAGCACCAGGATCGCCACGAGTGGTGCGGGCACGGCGGTGGTGAGCCGGGGCAGACCGAACACGATCAACAAGGCGACTGCCGCCACCGGGTACACCGCCCACGGTACGCCGATGAGCTCCTCGAGCTGCGGGATGAACAGCAGAATGCCCAGAGCGTTCACGAAGCCCACCATGACCGAGCGCGGCACGAACCGCATGATCCGTGCGAAACCCACCGCGCCCAGCACGATCTGGAAAACGCCCGCCAGAATCACCGCGGCAATCAGATAGTTCACGCCGTGCGATGCGACCAAGGGGGCCATCACGAGTGCCGTGGCACCGGTGGCTGCCGAAATCATGGCGGGGCGCCCACCCGTCAGAGCCAAAGTCATGGCCATGAGTGCGGCGGCGAACAGCCCCACCTGCGGGTCCACGCCGGCGATCACGGAGAAGGCAATGGCCTCGGGAATCAGGGCCAGCCCCACCACCAGGGCGCCCAGTACTTCGGTCTTGAGCCACGAAGGGGTGCGCAGGGTGCGTGTAACGGACTGGCGTTGGAGCGGTGTGACGTGGTTGGTGTGCACGGAGGAGGACACAGAACTCCCGGGTGAGATCAAGGGCGAGGAACAAGGGTTGAATCGGCGGGCGGTCGGAACCGAGCACTGCGCAGAACACGGCCCGAGCGTGCTTCGAGCGACCCCCAATAGGGTAGCGCCCCGGTCACAGGTGGCCTTTACCGCGCTCACCCCCTACCTTGAGAAGAAGGTTCCTCAACCATTCCATCCACACACGCAAGGGGCGATATACCGCTGCACTGACCGGAAGGAGCATTCTCATGCTGAGAGGTGTCCTGGCCTCCGTTTTGGCCTCCGTATTCTTCGGGGTTCTGTATCTCTATCCGGTGCTGTTGCAGCCGATGAACGCTAATCAGATTCTGGCGTTCCGTATGCTCCTCACCTTTCCCGCGGTCACACTGATCCTGTTGATGACCGGCAGGCGCTGGGCCATTCAACGGGTGCTGGTGCTGGCGGGGGAGAAACCTCTGGTGGGCCTGTCCCTGCTGGTCACCGCCGGGATTCTGGCCATGCAGATGTGGTTGTTCGCGTGGGCCCCCTTGAACGGTTACGCCCTGGACACCTCCCTCGGCTACTTCCTCTTGCCGCTGGTCATGGTCGTGATCGGACGGGTGCTCTACCAGGAGCCGATGTCCTGGTGGAAGATCGCCGGTGCCGCGCTGGCCACGATCGGTGTGATCCACGAAGTCTGGCGGGCAGGCGGCATGTCCTGGCCCACCGTGGCGGTGGCCGGCGGTTACGCCGTGTACTTCGTGGTGCGCCACCAGGTCGGCACCTCGTTCTCGGGCGGCTTGTGGGCGGAGATGGCGCTCATGCTCCCCATTGCCGCGTTCCTGCTGGGCGCGGAGGACGGTCTGGCCGCCATTGACGACCAGAGCTTGTTGATCGCCGCGATCCTCGGACTGGGTGCGCTCAGCGCCGGCGCCCTGGTCGCGTACACAGTGGCCAGCAAGCTCCTGCCGTTCAACGTGTTCGGCCTGCTCGGCTACCTGGAGCCGGTGCTACTCGTGTTCGTTTCGCTCGCGATCGGCGAGACCCTGGCCCCGGGGCAGATCTTCACCTACCTGCCCATCTGGCTGGCACTGGGAGTGCTCGTGGTTGAGTCGGCCGTGGACATCGTCCGCCGACGTCGCTCGGTCACCACCCCTGCCGAAGATTACGAATCCGAGCGGGAACCGGTCACCGCGGGCATCCCCATCGTGGATCAGCCACTTGCGGAAATGACCGCCGGTTCCCACCCTGTGACCGCGGGGATTCCCCTGGTGGACCGACACGAGCGTCACGACTGAGTCGGCGTCGGCTAGGACAGCTCGTCCAGGTATGCCGCATTCTGATCGACGGTAACGCCCAGGTGCGGAGCCGGGCGCAGAGTGATCGACGTTAAGTCCAGGAATCGGTTTGTTCCTGGTTACAAAGTCGATCAGATTGTAGGGGTGCGTGGGTACTGGGCGCTACTACGGCAGCGGCACCGGGCCCTCGGAACCGGCGGGGTACTCGAGCAGGGGCGCGTCCGTGGCGTAGGCGTGCTTGATGAGGTCGATGATCCGCCAGCCCTCCTCGGTTGCATCCGCGCGCACGGTGAAGGTGGGGTCCCCGTCCAAGATCCACCGCATCACGGAGCCGTAGGCGGTGAGCCCCGGGGTGGGCGTGCCGCTGGACAGTGTCAACCGGTTCATGCCTCGTGAGTCATATGGGCTGCCCACGTTGAGTTCGATCTGCACGTTTTCGTCCTCGAATCCCACCGAGATGGCGTTGGGAGCCAGCGGGTGCGGCCAGCCTTCGTAGCCGTGCGGCGGTTGGCGGAAGGTCACGCGGATGTGCTGGACCGGATTGCCAATGGCCTTGCCCGAGCGCAACGTCACGGGCACGCCGTTCCACCGCCAAGTGTCCACCTCGAGGGTGACCTGCGCGAACGTTTCCGTCTCGCGCGAAGGATCCACGCCCTCCTCGGAGGTGTAATCGGGGAGCTCGTGAGCGTCCACTGTGCCCGCGGTGTACCGGCCGCGGACCACGGGCGTGATCTTGCGGTACTGGGGAGAGCGGGTCGAAGAATCCTCACTCCACAGGCGCGTGGCGCGGAGAATGTGCGCGGTGTTGGCCGGCACCTCCACGGGGTCGAAGCGGGAGGGCGGTTCCATCATGACCAACGCCATGACCTGCAGCAGGTGGGACTGGATCATGTCTTCCGCAGCACCCGTGGAATCGTAGAAACCGGCGCGGCCTTCCAACGCCAGCGTTTCATCAAAGACGATCTCGATGGATTCCACGTGCTCGCGGCTCCACACCGGCTCGAACATGCGGTTGCCAAAGCGCAGGCCGCTCACGTCCAGCACGCCGGGCATGCCCAGGAAGTGGTCCACGCGGAAGGTGTGATCCTCGTCGACCAGCTCACCCACCAGTGCGTTGAGCTCACGCGCCGAGTCGAGGTCCGTGCCCACGGGCTTTTCGAGTGCGAGGCAGAGGTCGTCGGGCAAAGAGTCGAGGCTCTTCAAGGCCTCGCAGGCCTTGCGAGTGACGGCCGGTGCCAACGCGAAGTATAGGCAGACGGGCCCCTCCACGTCGTCGAGCAGTGCAGCCAGCTGATCTGCCTCGGCCACGTCGCACTCGATCCAGCGGGTAGAGTCCTTGACCCGCTCGACCGAAGGTCCGGTCGCACCCACGGAATCGAAAGCTTTGGCAACCGTTTGGGGCCAATCGGCGCCCCGAACGTCGTCGTCGGGCCCCAGGGGGCCTGGGAAGTCGTCGCGCGCGGAACCAATCACCGTGATCTCCCGGTCCGGCTGTTCGTTGAGCAGCGTGCCCAGTCCGGGAAGGAGAAGACGAGCGGTGAGGTCCCCGGAGGCACCCAGGATGACCAGTGTCCTGATGTTCTGCATACCTCTACGTTAGATCAGGCGTCTGAATCATCGATGATCTCGCTTCCAGGCGTTCGCAGGGTGCTGATGATTGAATTCAGCTTATGAGTACCCCTCTTGAGGACTATGCGCTGCTGGCCGATCTCCACACCGGACCGCTGGTGTCCCGAGACGGCAGCGTGGACTGGTTGTGTTTCCCGCGCTTCGATTCCCCCGCCGTGTTCTGCTCGATCCTGGGGAATGAGAGCAACGGGCGGTGGAAGCTCAGTGCCGTGGACGGGGAAGTGGTCTCACGGCGTTACGTCCCCCAAACATTCATCGTGGAGACGGAGTGGCGCACGCCCACGGGCAGAGCCGTGGTCACGGACTTCCTCCCGCCCAGCGATGACACCGCCAACCTGATCCGTCGCGTGAAGTGCGTGGAGGGCACCGTGGAGGTCGAGCACGACCTGCGCATGCGATTCGATTACGGCAGCGTTACGCCGTGGGTGCGTCGTGTGGACCTGGGCCCGGAGGACGACGGCGCGCAAGACGGCCCCACTGCGGACTTGGGTGACGACCCTTCGGATCCGCATCCGGTGGGTACCTCCGAGGATGTGGGTCGCCGGTCCGAAGACTCGGGTGAGGATCACGGAGCACGCAGCCATGCCGGCTCCTACAAGAAGTTCCGACAGAGAGTGCGCGAGGCGGCGTCGCAGTGCAGTTCACAGGTCACCGTGGACCGGGGGTTGCTGGCGGTGGCCGGTCCGGACGCGTTGCTGCTGACGGGCCCTTCCTTGGAGCCGTACGAGACCAGCGTGGATGGTACGACCAAGGAGCTCACCGACGGGGACACGCACGGACCCGACGCGGACATGTGCGCACCGGAGGAGGTGCAACGTGGCCACGGTGGACAATTCACTGTTCGCGAGGGCGAAGAGCTCGCCTGGGTCCTCACCTGGTGCCACGCCTATGAAAACCTCCCGGCCCCCGCGGACCCGCAGTCTGCCCAGCAGGCCACGGAGAAGTTCTGGCGCGAATGGGCCTCGGATGTTTCCTGGGACGGGGGTAGGGACTACGAATACGCCGTGGGCCGGTCCTTACTGGTGCTGCGTGCGCTCACCCACTCCAACACCGGGGGAATCGTGGCGGCCCCCACCGCGGGCCTGCCGGAGGACTTCGGTGGGGAACGCAACTGGGACTATCGGTACACGTGGCTGAGGGATGCCGCGCTGACCATTGAAGTGCTGGTCCAACACGGGCACACGGACGGTGCATTGTTGTGGCGTGACTGGCTGTTGCGCGCGGTGGCCGGGGACCCGGAGCAGCTGCAGATCATGTACGGCATTGACGGTCGCCGTAATCTCATGGAATACGAGCTGGACCATCTTACGGGCTACGAGAACTCCACCCCGGTGCGCGTGGGCAACGGGGCCGCGGGCCAATTCCAGGCGGATGTCACCGGTGAGGTGATGATGGCGCTTGCCGAGCTGCGTGCCGCGGGGATCGAGGAAAACGATTACTCGTGGGGTTTGCAGATGAACCTCATGAAGTACTGCGAGATTCACATGGAGGACCCGGATCACGGGATCTGGGAAATGCGCGGTGACAAGCACTTCTTCACCCACGGTCGGGTCATGATGTGGGCCACGTTCAACGAGGGAATCCGCGCCGCAGAGCAGTTCGGGCTGCAGGGAGACGTGGAGCGGTGGCGCCACCAGCGAGACCGTCTGCACGACGAGATCTGGGAGAAGGGCTACAACGAGGAACTCGGCATTTTCACCCAGACCTACGACAACACCGAGGTGGACGCCTCCCTCCTGCAGTTACCGCACACCGGGTTCATCGAACCGGACCACCCGGCCATGCTGCGCACAGTCGCGCGGATTGAAGAGGACCTGCAGGGCGATTACGGGCAGGTTTGGCGTTACCGTACCTCCGATTCCGGTGAGTCCATGGACGGCCTGGAAGGGCACGAATACCCGTTCGTGATCTGCACGTTCTGGCTGGTCGAACAGTACGCACGCTCCGGTCGCGTGGACGATGCACGGGAACTCATGGACACCACCGTGGGCTTCTCGTCCGACCTCGGCCTGCTGGCTGAAGAGTACGACGTCGCCCAGCACAGGATGGCGGGCAACTTCCCTCAGGCGTTCAGTCACCTGGGCTTGATTCGAGCGGCGGACGCGCTACGGGAGGCGCAAGGGTGAGGCCGTGCGCCTCCCTGACTACGACAGGTGTCTTGCTCACTATGTGAGACACGCGTAGCTTTGGCCATACCCCGGCGGATCGAAGCAGGTCAGGGAAAATCCGTGAATCTGGAGGAAGTGTCGTGGCACTGAGCGCATTGGATCTGTTCTCGGTCGGAATCGGCCCGTCCTCATCGCACACCGTGGGCCCCATGCGGGCCGCGCGGTTGTTCGTCGAGGGCCTCAAGGAGGACGGCCTGCTGGAATCCGTTGCGCGCGTGCACTCCCAGCTCTTCGGTTCCCTGGGTGCCACCGGTTGGGGTCACGGGTCGGACAAGGCAGTGATCCTGGGCCTGATGGGTGAGGATCCCGAGACCGTGGACACCGACTCTGCGGACGATCAGGTCCGTCAGGCCACCGACGATCAGAAGTTGATGCTGGGAGGCCGGCAGGAGATCGGTTTCGACCGCTCGCACGACGTGATCATGCACCGTCGCAAGTCTCTGCCCACTCACCCCAACGGGATGAGCTTCGAAGCCTACGACGCCGCTGGCGACCTGGTGCGCGAACGCGTCTGTTACTCGGTGGGTGGCGGTTTCGTGGTGGACGAATCAGCCTCCGGCTCGGACAAGATCGTCGCGGACACCACCCCGGTGAAGTACCCGTTCAACACCGGCGACGAGTTGCTGGCCGTGTGTGAGACCGAGGGGCTGTCCATTGCAGAGGTCATGATCGCCAACGAGGAGTCCTGGCGGCCCGCCGAGGACACCCGGGCTCAACTACTGCATATCTGGGACGTGATGCAGGAGTGTGTGGAGAACGGGTGCACGCGCGAAGAGAAAACGCTGCCCGGGGGACTGAAAGTGCGGCGTCGGGCGCCGGAACTGCGACGTCGTCTACGCGCCAAGGAAGCCGACAACGATCCCATGCGAGGCATGGACTGGGTCAACCTGTGGGCGCTCGCGGTCAATGAGGAGAACGCCTCCGGTGGCCGTATCGTCACGGCACCCACCAACGGTGCAGCGGGCATCATCCCGGCGGTGCTGCATTTCTACACGCGCTTCATGGAAGATGCCAACGATGACCAGGTGCTCAACTACCTGATGACCGCCGCCGCGATCGGCATCATCATCAAGGAGAACGCGTCCATCTCCGGCGCCGAGGTCGGCTGTCAGGGTGAGGTGGGATCGGCGTGCGCGATGGCCGCGGCCGGATTGTGCGCCGTGATCGGCGGGTCTCCCCGTCAGGTGGAGAACGCCGCCGAACTGGGGATCGAGCACAACCTGGGTCTCACGTGTGATCCCGTGGGTGGCCTCGTTCAGATTCCCTGCATCGAGCGCAATGCGATTGCCAGCGTCAAGGCCATTAACTCGGCCCGACTGTGCATGCATGGCGACGGCGAACACAAGGTCTCGTTCGATCAGGTCGTGAAGACCATGCGCGAAACCGGCGCGGACATGAAGGTCAAGTACAAGGAAACATCCCGCGGTGGCCTGGCGGTCAACGTGATTGAGTGCTGACCGGGACAATAGGACCGTGAGCACATCCATTCTTCTCATTGCCGATACGCACCTTCCCAAGCGCGCAAAAGCCCTGCCTGACCAGGTGTGGGAGCAGGTCGACTCCGCAGATGTGGTGATCCACGCTGGGGACTGGGTGGATCTGGACACCTATGAAGCTCTCAAGAGCAGGTCCAAGCGGTTGATCGCCGTGTGGGGCAATAACGACGGTCCCGAGCTGCGCGAGCTTATGCCCGAAACCATCCACTGGGAGATGGAGGGTCTGCGGTTCGCCATGACGCACGAATCCGGTGCGGCCACCGGACGCGAGAAGCGTATGGACAAGGCCTTCCCGGACACTGACGTGCTGATCTTCGGGCACAGCCACATTCCGTGGGATTCGGTGTCTCCCGCAGGCATGCGGTTGCTCAACCCGGGGTCGCCCACGGATCGGCGCCGCCAGCCGCACTGCACGTACATGCGGGTCACCGCCGACGACGGCGCGCTCGCCTCGGTCGAGCTCATCAAGTTGCCACCGCGAACCTAGCCTGTTCAAGGCGCGCGTTTCTGGATTGATGTTTGTCTATACGACCATTACGCTCACGTATAGACAAATATCAATCCGAAGGATTAGTTGCCCCATGACCGACACCGTTAAGGACCGTCCCGCCACACAGCACGGGGTGGTCAAGGACATGTCCTTCCTGGACCGCTGGCTTCCCGTGTGGATCATCGCGGCCATGGTGCTGGGCCTTCTGCTGGGTCGGCTGGTTCCCGGCCTGGACACCGCCCTGGAAGCGGTGAAGATCGGCGAGGTCTCGCTCCCCATCGCCATCGGGCTGCTGGTCATGATGTACCCGGTGCTGGCCAAGGTCCGCTACAACGAGACCCACCGGGTCACCGGCGACCGCAAGCTGCTGGGGCTCTCGCTGGTGCTCAACTGGCTCGTGGGCCCCGCGTTGATGTTCGCGCTGGCCTGGATCTTCCTACCGGATCTACCCGAATACCGCACTGGGTTGATCATCGTGGGCCTGGCCCGTTGCATCGCCATGGTACTGATCTGGAACGACCTGGCCTGCGGTGATCGTGAGGCCGCGGCGGTTCTGGTGGCCATCAACTCGGTGTTCCAGGTGATCGCGTTCGGCCTGCTGGGCTGGTTCTACCTGCAGCTCTTGCCGTCCTGGCTGGGTCTGCCCACCACGAGTGCCGAGTTCAGCATCGGCGCCATTGTGCTGTCCGTCCTGGTGTTCCTGGGCATCCCGCTGCTGGCCGGATTCCTCACGCGCACCTTGGGCGAACGCGCCAAAGGCCGTGACTGGTACGAAAACACATTCCTGCCCAAGATCGGCCCGTTCGCTCTCTACGGCCTGCTGTTCACCATTGTTCTGCTGTTCGCGCTCCAGGGCGATGCCATCACGTCCAACCCGTGGGACGTCGCTCGGATCGCGCTGCCGCTGCTGGTGTACTTCTTCGTGATGTTCGGGATCGGCCTGCTGGCCTCGCGCGGCATGGGCCTGAACTATGCCAAGTCCACCACCGTGGCGTTCACTGCCGCGGGCAACAACTTTGAACTCGCCATTGCGGTGGCCATCGGTACGTTCGGGGTGACCTCGGGCCAAGCGCTCGCAGGCGTGGTGGGTCCGCTCATCGAGGTGCCCGTTCTCGTGGCACTGGTCTACGTTTCACTCTGGGCCGGCCGCAAGCTGTTCCCCGGCGACCGCACCGTTCCCACTCGCTGACACATCAAGACATCGATTCAGGAGACCCCATGGCCGATCACAAACCGTCCGTCTTGTTCGTGTGCATCAAGAATGGCGGAAAGTCTCAGATGGCTGCCGCACTGATGGAGTTGAAGGCCCGCGGCGCCGTCGACGTCTATTCGGCCGGAACCAAACCCGGCAGCGCAATCAATGCGCAATCAGCCGAGGCTGTGGCCGAGGTGGGTGCGGACATGTCCGCCGGAACCCCCAAGGCCATTGACCCGGAGTTGCTACGACGCGTGGATCGTGTGGTGCTCGTCGGCGGGGAGGCTCAGGTCGAGCCGGTGGACGGCATGGCCGGGGCCATTGAAACGTGGCTCACGGACGAACCGTCCGAGCGCGGTATCGAAGGCATGGAGCGCATGCGCCTGGTGCGCGACGACATTGCGGCTCGCGTGGACAACCTTCTCGCCGAGCTCACCCAGTAGCCGACGCCCACCATTTAGGGTGGGTTCATGAGGCTGTTCGCCGCTGTTTATCCCACGCGCGCTGCACGCGAGCACTTGGTCAGTGCGTTGCGTGAAGTTCGTGAGCTCACGGGCACCGCCCTGCGCTGGGGCGATCCCGAGCAATGGCACGTCACGCTCGGTTTCTACGGCGACCAGCCCGAGGGCGCGGTGCCCGACCTTGCGGAGCATCTGAGCGGCGTCGCCCGCGAGACCGCGCCGTTCACCTCGTGCTTGCGGGGGGCCGGGTCGTTCTCCGGAACCACCCTGTGGATGGGGTTGGGCGGTCAATCCGAGAATATGGTCGAGCTCATGCGCGCCTGCTCGATCAACGAGGACGAGCGCGCCCGGCAACGAGCCCACCTCACGGTCGCGCGCATGTCCCGCGCGGAGCGGACCCGCAAGGCCCGCGAACAACGACGCCGCTCGCGCACCATTGCGCGCCCCTCACCCGAGCTGTCGGACGTGGTGCACGCGCTGTCCGTGTACAAGGGTCCCGAATGGACCGTCGGCGAGATCCGGTTGATGGCCTCGGTGTTGGGTGAGGGCCGGGGCGGGGGTGCGCTGCATCAGGAGGTAGAACGCTTTCCCTTGCGGGGGCGGTGAGCCAGCATGAGGGGCCTACTGTGGCCTGGACGGGCAATATCCTTGGAACATGACTCCCGATGTGTCCCCCATCGAATCGGTGGACCGTGCCCTGGTGCTGCTGAACTGGCTGCGCAGTCAAGGCTCGGTGTCCGTCGCGGAGGCCTCAGAGCACCTCGGTGTCGCCCCGTCCACGGCTCACCGGCTGCTCAACGCCCTGGCCTTCCGGGGGTTCGCCCGGCAGAACCACCTGCGCCGGTATCTGGTGGGTCCCGCGTTCACAACCATGCCCCTTCGCTCCCCCGTCCTGGCCGGGTTGCGCGACGCCGCGCTGCCCGCACTGGAGCACGCCCAGGCCCAGACCGGGGAGACAGTGCAGCTGATGGTGTTGCGTGGTGGGGACATCCTGTTCCTGGACGGCATTGAGTCCCCGCACGGGCTGCGGGTGGCCATGCGGCGCGGGGACACGATGCCGGCCTTCACCTCGGCAGGCGGCAAGGCGCTGCTGTCCCGGCTGCCCAACCGGGAGCTGGAAGACATTTACCGGGCCGGCGTGCCGGACTGGCCCACGGCCAAGATCCATTCCCTGGCCACGCTGAAAAAGCGGATGACGCGCATCCGGCACAACGGATACGCGACCAACCTGGAGGAGACGGAGCAGGGGGTGATCGGCATCGGCATAGCGGTCGTGGACTTCGTGGGGCGGCCCCTGGCCGGGCTCACGACCGCGACGCCCAGTATCCGCTTCACCCGCGCGGACATCCCACGACACGTGGAGGTCCTGCGGCACGCGGCGGAGATCCTGGAACGGCGCACCGTCGAACAGCAGCACTGACCCGGCCCGTGGGCATCAGGGCCTGCCCATGACCTCCTGGACCCGGGCGACGGTGGCATCGATCTGTTCGGGACGGGCCACCACGCCCACATCCATCACCTGCCCCTGCACCGCGCCCTGGATGATGCGCTTGAGCGGGATCTCCAGACGTTTGCCCGTGGGGTTGCGTGGAATCGAGTCGACGAACACCACGTGGTCGGGGACGTGCCGGGGGGAGAGCTCGGTGCGCAGCGTGGTGCGGATCGCCGTCTCCAATGCTTCCTGGTCCGCACCGTCCTCGGCGTCGACCAGCAGCACGAGCTTGCCCATGCCGCCGGCGTCCTCGAAATGCAGCACCATGGTGTCGTTCACCTGTCGCAGCGCGTCCAGAACGGCGTAGAACTCAGCGGTGCCCAGGCGCACGCCCCCTCGGTTGAGGGTCGCATCGGAGCGGCCGGTGATCACCCAGGAACCGCGTTCGGTGTGCACGAGCCAGTCGCCGTGGCGCCACACTCCCGGGTAGGCGCCGAAATAGCTGTTCTCGTACCGCTCGTTGCCCTCGTCACCCCAGAAGAAGACCGGCATGGACGGCATCGGCTCGGTGCAGACCAGCTCCCCGGCCTGGCCCTGGAGTTCCCTGCCCTGCGGGTCCCAGGACGCCACGGCCACGCCCAGCGGACGGCAGGACATCTCCCCGGCCCACACCGGGGTCAGTGGGCTGCCACCGACAAAGGCGGCACAGATGTCTGTGCCCCCGGAGGTGGGGGCCAGCAGCAGGGCGGGGTTGACGGCGTCCAGCACCCAGCCGGCGACGTCGGCGGCCAACGGCGAGCCGGAGCACTGGATTTCTCGCAGCCGCGTCAGGTCCCACTTCTGGTTCGGCCGCATCCCGGAGTGGGCGCAGGCGGCCAGGTACGCCGAGCCGGTGCCCATGTAGGTGGCTTTCGTCCCGGCCATCACCGCCCACTGGGACCACTCACCGTTGGCGGCCGGCCAGTTCGGGTCCCCGTCCATCAGCACCACGGACGCGCCCAGCAGCAGCGAGGACATGCCCATCGTCCACACCATCCAGCCGGTGGTGGAGAACCAGAAGGCGTTGTCGGCCTCGCTCATGTCGAACTGCAGTCCGTGGGCCTTGAGGTGCTCCAGCAGGATCCCGCCGTGGGAGTGCACGATCGCTTTGGGTTTGCCCGTGGTGCCTGAGGAGAACAGCACGGTCAGCGGGTGGTCGAAGGGCACCGGCTCGATGTGGACCGCCGGCACCGCGGCGGCGTCGAACCCCGTCTCGGTCCCGGCCCGGCCGGTGAACTCGGCCCAGCTCTGCGCGCCCTCGGGTACGGGGGCCTCAGGGTCCAGGTAGGGCAGCAGGACGGTGTGGGTGCCGGGCAGGAACTTCCGGATGCGGGCCAAATCATCGGCGCGGGGGAGGTCCCGCTTGCCGTAGACGTAGCCGTCAATGGCGATCAGCACCTTCGGCTCCAGCTGGACGAGGCGGTCCAGCACGGACTGGGGGCCCATCTCCGGGGGCACGGCACACCAGATCGCGCCGATGCCCGTTGTCGCCAGATAGGCGGCCAGCGTCTGGGGGATGTTGGGCAGGTAACCGGCCACCCGGTCCCCCTTGGTGACCCCGCGGGCCACGAGACCGGTTTGGACGCGCGCGATCTCCTCCTGAAGCCGTGCCCCGGTCCACTCCACAGAGCCGTTGGTCTGGCTGCGGGAGGTGACCATGACGTCCTCGGCGCGGGCGCGCAGCGTCCGCAACACGTGCTCGGCGTAGTTCAGGGTGGCCCCGGGAAACCAGCGGGCACCGGGCATGGTGCGGTCCTCCAGGACCGCCGTGTACGGGGAGTGGGAAATCACCTCGAAGTGCCCCCACACCGCGCCCCAGAAGTCCTCGAGGTTCTCCACGGACCAGCGCCAGGCGTCCTCGTAGGTGGCGAAGCTCTGGTCGTACTTGGCCTCGATGTCCGCAAGAAAACGGCCCATGCGGTGCGTGGGCCAGTCGGCGCGGGCGGGGGCGGGGGTCAGGAGGGTCCCGGGCTCAGTGGTGGTCATGGTTCATCCTTCGTTCTCGGGGTCCGGGCCCGGCCCGGTGGGTTCGGTGGCGGGCACGGTCGGGGCGTCAAATGCGGGTGGTGGGGCGGGGTTAGGCCGAAACGGTCGGTGCCGTGGGCAGCGCGGCGCCTTGTCGGCGTAGTGACATGCTCAGGGCGGCCACACAGGCGGCGGAGGCCAACAGCGGAACGGCGAACAGGTAGAAGATGGTCGCGGGTTCCCAGCCGCCGTCGATGAGATAACCGACCAGGATGGGGGCAACGATGGAGACCAGGCGGCCGATGCCGATCATCCAGCCGATGCCGGTGGCCCGGGCGCGGGCGGTGTACACGCCCGGGGCCACGGCGTAGAACCCGGCGATACCCGCCGTCGTCAGGATGCCCAGTAGCACCGCGGTGCCCATGGCCACCGGTATCAGTGAGAACACGACGCCGAACAGCACGTAGGCGCCGGCCAGGGCGCCGAAGAGCAGGCGGTTGGACTTGAACCGGATGGCCAGGGCACTGAAGATGAAGCAGCCAATGATTCCGCCCAGATTGGCCAGGGTGCCGGTCCGGATGCCGAGCCCTTCGTCGCCGGAGGCACCGGCGATGATCTGCGGGGTCCACGTGTTGGCGAAGTAATAGGCGGCCATCAGGCAGGCATAACCGATCCACAGCAAGAAGGTGCGAAAGCGCACCGTGCCGTGGAAGATCTCGGCCATGCCGCTGCGGGACTCCACGGTCTTCGGCAGCTCGGGCAGGGCAGTGAGCGGGGGCCGGTCCATTCGGGCCAGGATGCGATTGGCCTTGCCCAGGGCGCCCTTGGGCTGCCGGGCGAACAAGAAGTCCAGGGACTCGGGCAGCAAGAGCAGAGCGATCACGAACATGAGGGCGCTCAGCACACCACCGGCCAGGAACAGCGCCTGCCAGCCGAACGCGGTGATCAGCGGCTCGGCCACCACCCCGCCGATGGTCGCGCCGATGGGGTAACCGGCGGCGTAAATGCCGATGATCGACCCACGGCGGGCATCGGAGGCATCTTCGGACACGAAGACGTTGAGGTTGGCCATCATCCCGCCCACGCCCAGGCCGGTGAGCAGGCGGAACACCAGCAGCATGATCTCATCGGTGGCCAGGGCGGAGAGTCCCATCCCCACCGCGATCACGAACATGGACCCCACGGCGAGCCATCGCCGGCCGATCAGGTCCGCGATCGGGGTGATGAAGATCGAACCGGCGGCCATGCCGAACAGGCTGGCGCTGAGAAGGTAACCGAGCATCACCGGCTCCGTGCCCCACTGCGCACTCAGTGACGGTGCGGCGTAGGCCATTGAGGCCACGACGAAGCCGTCCAGAAGGATCATCACCAGCGCGACCGTGACGGCCACGACCTGGAATCGGGTCATCCGAGATCGGCGGATGTCCTGCAATACGTCCATGGGTAAGGCTCCAAAGGTTGGGAAACGTTCACCGCGACGCTACTGACGGGGGCCGCCCGTGATCCAGGTCACGAGGAAAGGTTCCTCCCTGCGGAATACCGACGGCTCCGGTTGCCCGCCCTGGATTCCGCACCACGGAATCTCCACCCAGACCATGGCGCCGTGTCGGCCGCCCCGCATAGCGTCGCCGCAACGTGATGCCAATCACATCCAACAACGCGCACCCTGGAAGGACGGTCCCCGGATGAACTTCGACCTCGAAGAACTCGCGGCCATCATTGAACAACTGGACCAGACCGAGTTCACCGACTTCCGTTTCGAGCACGGAGACCTGCGCCTGCACGTCAGCCGGGGCGGATCCGGCGCAGGCATCGAACCGTTCGCCGCACCGGCGGCTCCTCCCGCCCCGGCTCCGGCACCCGAACCTGCGTCCGCTCCGGCCACCCCGGCCGCCGCACCGGATGCGGCGTCGGCGCCGGGAACCGGGCTGGACCCGCAGAATCTCCCGGAGGGCTATGCGGCGGTGACCGCCCCCATGCTGGGTAGCTTCTACAGTGCGCCCAAGCCCGGATCGGCACCCTTCGTCCGGGTGGGTGACGCCGTGGCTGCGGATACCACCTTGTGCATCATCGAGGTGATGAAGCTGATGAATTCCGTGCCCGCCGGTGTCAGCGGCGAGGTTGCCGCGGTCTTCCTCCAGGACGGTGAGCTGGCGGAGTTCGGCCAGCCCCTGTTCGCCGTGAAGGTGTCCGCATGAACGCCGTGAACACCTCCAGCGCGGAGGGGGTCCGGCCGGACCAGCGCATCTTCATCGCCAACCGTGGTGAGATCGCCGTCCGCATCATCGAGGCCTGTGACCGGCTGGGCTTCGAGACCGTGCTGGGTGTTTCGGCCGCCGACCGGGACACCCTCGGGGCCCGCCGCGCCGGCCGCACCGTGGTCCTGGGTGGGCCCCGTCCGGGGGACAGCTACCTGAACATGGACGCCGTCCTGCAGGCAGCCGTCTCCACCGGCTGCACGGCCGTTCACCCCGGCTACGGGTTCCTGTCCGAGAACCCCGAGTTCGCCCGGAAGTGCGCCGGGGAGGGCATCGTCTTCATCGGCCCCTCCCCGCAGGCCCTGGAATCCCTGGGCGACAAGCTCACGGCCCGCGCGCTGGCCGAATCCGTGGGCGTCCCGGTCTCGGCGGGCGGCACCGCCGAATCCGCCGAGGAGGTCCGTGAGCTGGCCGAGCGGATCGGCTATCCCGTCCTGGTCAAGGCGGCCTACGGTGGTGGAGGGCGCGGCATGAAGCTCGTCGAATCCGCCGAGGACCTTGAGGACGCCTGGCATTTGGCCTCGTCCGAGGCGGCGTCTTCCTTCGGCAACGGCCTGGTGTTCCTGGAGCGTTTCGTCACGGACGCCAAGCACGTGGAGGTGCAGATCCTGGGCGACCGGCACGGGAACCGGGTGCACCTCGGTGAGCGTGAATGCTCCGTGCAGTTCCGCTACCAGAAGGTCGTCGAAGAGGCACCCTGCGCGGCGCTGCCCCAACCGACGCGGGAACTGCTGCACGCAAGCGCCCTGAAAATCGCCGCAGCACTGGACTACGTGGGCCTTGGCACCGTGGAGTTCCTGTACGACGTGACCCGTGACGAGCTGTCCTTCCTGGAGGTCAACCCTCGCCTGCAGGTGGAGCATCCGGTCACCGAGGCCGTCACGGGCGTGGACCTGGTCCGCGAACAGATCCTCGCCGCCCTGGGTGAGCCTCTTGAAATCACACAGGAGCACGTGTCTCTGACCGGTCACGCGGTCGAATGTCGCATCACGGCGCAGGACCCCGAGCGCGGCCTGGCGCCCTCCCCGGGCCGGGTTACCCGATGGAGCTCACCGCCGGTCGGCGGGGCGCGGATGGATTCGCACATCTACGAGGGTTATCTCTTCCCGCCCTACTACGACGCCCTGATGGGCAAGCAGATCGTGTGGGCTCCGGATCGGGCAGCGGCGGTGGAGCGCATGAAGCACGTGCTGGAACGCCTCGTCATCGAGGGCGTCACCACGTCCCTGCCGCTGTTGCGGCGCATCCTGGACCACCCGCAGTTCCGGGACAACACCGTCACCACGCACTGGCTCAACCACGAGCTCGCCCGACTCACCCACGCCCACCAGAACCAGCAGGAGGTGTCCGCATGAGCGAGATCAGCCTCGTCGACGTGTCCTTGAGAGACGGCAACCAGAGCATCTGGGGTGCAACCGGTGTGACCACCCGAATGGTCGAGGGCGTCGTCCCGGACCTGGACCGGGTCGGCTACACCACCATCGAGTTGGCCACCAGCACCATCCTCGCCACCGCTGTGCGCTATCACCGCGAGGACCCCTTCGAGCGGTTGCGTGCCGCCCGGGACCGCGCCCCGCACACGACCCTCGGCTTCCTGACCACGGGCAAGCGGTTCATCACCTTCCACCGCACGCCCGACGCCGTCCTGGAGCTGGCGTACTCGGTGCTGGCGCGCAATGGGATCACCAAGATGTGGGTGATCGACCCGATGCACGACATGGAGTCCGCCGCGAAGATCGCCGCCATGGCCAAGCGCGTGGGCTTCGAAGAAGTCATTGGCGGGATTTGTTACACCACCAGCCCGGTGCACACGGACGAGTACTTCATGGCCAAGGCCCGCGAGCTGGACGCCTCCGACGACATCGACGGTTTCTACCTCAAGGACCCCTCCGGGCTGCTCACCATCGACCGGGTGCGCCAGCTCGTGCCCGGGCTGCAACAGGCCATGCAGCGCCACCCGCTGCGGGAGATCCACTCCCACGCCACCACGGGCCTGTCCCCCCTCACGGTGCTGGAAGCAGCGGACCTCGGCGTGCCCACCATCCACTGCGCACTTCCGCCCCTGGCCAACGGGGCCTCCCACCCCGAAGCCCAGCGCCTGGTGGCGAACCTGCGGGCCCGTGGCCACGAGGTGAACGTGGACCTGGAGGCCATGGCCACCGCCAGCGCCTACCTGCAGCGCCAGGCAAAGATCAAGAACCTGCCGGTCGGTCGCCCCAACGAGTACGACGAGGCCTTCTACCGGCACAACATCCCCGGCGGGGTGCAGTCCACCACCCGGCGCCAGCTGGCCGAGATCCACCAGGAGCACCTCTACGACGCGGTCATCGAGGAGTCCGTCCAGGTGCGCCAGGATTTGGGTTGGCCGATCGTCATGACGCCCTTCGCCCAGTACATCGTCACCCAGGCCACCCTGAACGTCATGGCCGGGGAACGCTACAAGCAGGTAGCCGACGAGGTCATCGATCTCATCCGCGGGGACTTCGGCCCGTTGCCGGGAGAGGTGGAGCCGTCGTTGAAGGACCGGGCGCTGGCCACGGAGCGCGGGCGGCAGAGGGTCGACGACGGCCAGTCCGTCACGCTCAAGGATCTGCGGCACCGCTTCGGGG
Organism: Kocuria sp. WRN011; assembly: GCF_002295155.1. NCBI lineage: Bacteria > Bacillati > Actinomycetota > Actinomycetes > Micrococcales > Micrococcaceae > Kocuria > Kocuria sp. WRN011. The sequence continues at coordinate 18,824 of NZ_NSGI01000015.1, read as the reverse complement.
AGACCCTGGGGGATGAGGAGCTCCTGTTGCGGGCGGTCATGCCCTCCGAACAGGTGGACTCGATGTATGCCGCGCAGCGCACCGCCCCGGTCCGGACTCTCAAGACCCTGCTGAGCAGCGTGGGTGGGCCGTCCCCGACAACGTCGATCTCGCTCAGCGACGGTTCCACCACTTTCTCCCTCCAGCGCAACGCCCCTCGAACGGAGACCACGGCATGAGCCCAACGACCTTCGCTCCGAACCCCGGTGCCGTGGTCGCCTCCCGCGGCTGGATGCTGGACGTGGACGGCTGTCTCGTGAGTACCACCCGCGCCGGGGGCGCCGGGGGCGTGCCGATGCCCGGGGCCATCGAGTTGCTGGATGCGCTCTACGAAGCCGGGCATTCCGTGGTCATCTGCACCAACGCCTCGGAAAAGACCCCGGCGGACTACGCGAATCATCTGCGTGAGATGGGCCTGAACGCCCGCGATGAGGACTTCACGACGGCCGGCAGCGCCGCCGCGGAGTACATTGCCCACCACCACCCGGGCGCCCGTGTCCTGGCGCTTGGCGCCGAGGGGATCTCCGTTCCGCTGGCCGGGTACGGTCTGGAACTTGCCGAGCCCGGCGGGCCGCCGGCCGACGTCGTGCTGGTGGGTGCCGCCCGCGGGTACTCGACCGACCTGATCAACGCCGCCTGTCTGGCCGTGGACGCCGGGGCGCCCCTGTACTCGACCCAGGCCAGCCCCTGGTTCCACGGCGGGCAGGGAAAGTCCGTGGCCGTCTCCGCGGTCATGGCCTCGGCCATCGCCTGGGCCACCGGAGTCCAGCCGCGCGTGCTCGGCAAGCCCTCCCCGTACCTCGGTGAAACCCTGCAGCGTCAGCTGGGCGTGCCGGCGGAGGCCATCACCATCGTGGGCGACGCCCTCGCCGAGATCGAGCTGGCCCGGGTCATGGGCGCCAACGCGGCGCTGGTGCTCTCCGGTGCCACCGACACCGCCCGCCTGGGCACCTTGAAAGGAGCCGAGCGCCCGGATGTCGCCCTGGCCGACGTCGCCGAGCTACTCGCCCGTCTCACCCCTACTTTCGCCACCCCGAGCAGTCCCGCATCTTCCAAAGGAGTCCGATCATGAGCAGTGCCGAGAACACCCCGCAGCGCTTCCCGTTCCTTTCCGAGGCCGAGGTCCCCGTGGGCGGGGAGGGCTGGGAATCGATGTATCCCTACTACCTGGTCCCCTCCGAAGACACCAAGGAGCACGAGGAGAAGTTGCTCTGGTTCGCGGACACCATGCATTGGTCCCGGGGCGCTCACCCCTTCGACAGCATTGGGGCCGAGGCCGTCTATTACGGGGTGGGCACGTTCTCCACCCGCATCTTCGCCCTGCCGGTGTCCCTGGGCATGGATGTCCGCGTGGTCAATGGCTACGTCTACATCGCCCCGCAGGGCATCACCGATCCGGTCCGGGTCCAAGAACGTGCCGAGGTCTTCCAGAAGCGTGCCGGCTATTACTACGCCAACTGGGACGAGCTCTACGGAAAGTGGAAGACGAAGATGGAGCGGGCCATCGCCACGATGGATTCCATCTCCTTCCCCGTTCTGGGTGCCTACGACCCGGATTCGGTGGTGGAGGAGGCCACCGGCCGTTCCGTCTCCATGGACGTGCTGGAGAACTACCACCGACTCATCGACGAGTTCTTCGCGGTCTGGCAGTACCACTTCGAGTTCCTCAACCTGGGTTACGGCGGGTACATCACCTTCTTCCAGTTCTGCAAGCAGGCCTTCCCGTTGATCACGGACCAGTCGATCTCCCGCATGGTGGCCGGCGTGGACGTGCTGGCCTTCCGCCCGGACGACGAGCTGCGTAAGCTCGCCCAGTTGGCCGTGGAGCTGGAGTTGGTCCAGACCCTCCGTGATGGCGGTGCCGGCACGGAGTGGGCGCTCAAGGCTGCGGCACTGCGGAGCGAGTTGGAGTCCACGGAGAACGGGCGCACCTGGCTGGCCGCCTTCGACGCCGCCCGCGACCCATGGTTCAACTACTTCACCGAGTACGGCTTCACCCATGACCAGGACACCTGGAACACCGACCTGTCCATTCCGCTGGGGTCCATCTCTCAGTACGCGGACAAGATCGCCGCCGGCGAGGACATCTCCCGGCCGATCGAACGCCTCCGCGAGGAGCGTGACGAGATCGTCGGGGAGTACCGGGCGCTGCTGACGGCCGAGGAGGCCCAGCAGTTCGACCAGCTCCTCGGCCTGGCCCGGACGGTGTTCCCCTACATCGAGGAACACAACATCTACGTGGAGCACTGGTCCCACAACGTGTTCTGGAAGAAGACCCGCGAGCTGGCCAACCTGCTGGTCGAGGCCGGCCTGCTCGAGCAGGCCGATGACTTCTACTACCTCAACCGTTTCGAGGTGGACATGGCCCTGACCGACGTGGTGCAGTCCTGGGCCATCGGCGTGGACATCCGCGGCAAGCAGCGCTGGCGGGCCGAGATCGAGCGGCGCAAGCCGATCATGGGGGCCCTGCAGTCCGTCAGTGCCCCGCCCGCGTACGGAATCCCGCCGGAGCAGATCACCGACCCGTTCGCTGTGATGAACTACGGCGTCACCACCGAGCGCATCAAGGACTGGTTGGGCGCCGACCAGGACGAGAACGGGCTGGCCGGGATTCCCGGGTCCCTCGGCGTGGTCGAGGGCACGGTCCGGGTGCTGCGCTCGGAGAAGGACCTGCCGCTGCTGCAGCCGGGCGAGATCCTGGTGGCCCCCATCACCGCTCCGTCCTGGGCCGCGGCCTTCTCCGTGGCCAGCGGTGTCATCACGGACATCGGCGGCATGATGTGCCACGCCGCGATCGTCTGCCGCGAATACGGCATTCCCGCCGTGGTCGGCACCGGGTACGCCACGGCCCGGCTCAAGACCGGCCAGCGGGTCCGGATCGACGGCAAGACCGGCAACGTCGTCTTCCTGGACGGCGGGGCGGACACCGAAACCGAGCGCGCCGACCTCGTCGACGCCGTCGACGTCGCCCCCCAGGGCTGATCCATGAGCACCGCAATCCTCGCGGCCCGGGGCGCCACCGGACTGCACGAATCTAAGGACCGCACCATGTACACGTTGAATTTCACCCACCCCGACTGCACCGACGTCCGCCAGGTGGGCGGTAAGGCCGCCAGCCTGGCCGAGATGACCGCCGAGGGCCTTCCCGTGGCTCCGGGTTTCGCCGTGACCGCCGCGGCCTACCGGCGTTATCGCCGGGAGTCCGGACTGGAAAACTTCACCAATTCGATCCTGGACACGCTGACGCCCGAGTCCGGTCAGGCCGCCTTCGACGAGGTCGAGCAAACCATCACCGAGCGCATCACAACGGTCGGGATGCCGGCGGAGATCGCCGAGCCCATCCGGCAGGCCTACCGGCAGCTCTGCGCGGACACGGGGATGGAGGACATTGCCGTGGCCGTGCGCTCCAGTGCCACCGCCGAGGACTCCGTGGACGCCAGTTTTGCCGGGGAATTCGAGACCTGGGTGGACATCGTGGGCGAGGACGCCGTGGTGGAGTACGTGCAGAAGTGTTACGCCAGCATTTATTCCGGCCGGGTGCTGTCCTACCTGGCCGAGAAGGGCATCGACCCGCACGACATCGAGATGGCCGTGGTGGTCCAGAAGACCGTTCGGGCCCGCGCCGCGGGCGTCATGTTCACCCTGAGCCCCACCACCGGCGACCGTTCGCGGATCGTCCTGGAGGCCAGTTGGGGCCTGGGCCTGTCGGTGGTGGGCGGGGAGGTCACCCCGGACCGCTACATGTTGGAGAAGATCACCTTGGACTTCGTGGTGCGCGAGACCGGGCACAAGCACATCGAGTACCGCCGCGGCGACGCTCCCCAGGACGTGCCCGAGGACCGCCGGGACGTGTTGTGCCTGAGCGACGAGGAAGTCGTCGCGCTGGCCCGGTACGGCAAGAACCTGGAAAAGGTCCACGGCGGGGCACCCCAGGACATCGAGTTCGCCATCGATGAGGAGTTGCCGGAAGGCAAAAACCTGATCCTGCTGCAGCGCCGCCCGGAGACCGTGTGGTCCCACGCAGAACGCAAGCCGAAGTTCGATGCTGCCGCGGGCATGATGAGCTGGATCACAGGATCGATCTCGGGGGGTGCCTCAGCAGTCGAGGGGGCCAGCGAGGCTCACGGTCATTCTCACCGGCACTGACGGGTGTGACCGTCCGTTTCCCGGCTCACGAGCGCGCGTAAGCTGGAAGCGTGAGCATTTCACCCGACCCCACCGTTGTCCTCGATGACCGGTTCGCCCGGGAACTCAACGAGATGGCCGTCCCCTGGCGTGGCCAGGAGGTGCCCGATGCGCGCCTGCTCGTGCTCAACGAACCCCTGGCTGCTGACCTGGGCCTGGACCCGGCGTGGCTGCGTACGTCCGACGGGTTGCGTCTCCTGGTCGGGAACCTCGTCCCGCAGGGTGCCGCCCCGGTGGCGCAGGCGTACTCCGGGCACCAGTTCGGCGGGTTCTCCCCGCGCCTCGGTGACGGTCGCGCGTTGCTGCTGGGTGAGATCACCGATACCGCCGGTCGGCTCCGGGACCTCCACCTCAAGGGTTCCGGTCCCACGCCGTTCTCGCGCGGCGGTGACGGGCTGGCCGCCGTGGGGCCCATGCTGCGCGAATACATTGTCAGTGAGGCCATGCACGCGCTGGGGATCCCCACGACCCGTTCCCTGGCCGTCGTCGGCACCGGACGACAGGTGCGCCGGGACACCTTGCTGCCCGGGGCCGTGCTGGCGCGGGTCGCGAGCAGCCACTTGCGGGTGGGTAGCTTCCAGTACGCCCGGGCCACGGGCAATGTCGATCTGCTGCGCCGGCTCGCTGACCACGCGATCGACCGGCACTACCCCCACGCCGCCGGCGCGGAGCACCCCTACCTCGCATTGTTCGAGGCGGTGGTCGCCGCGCAGGCGGAGCTGGTCGCGCAGTGGATGCTCCTGGGTTTCGTCCACGGGGTGATGAACACCGACAACATGACCATCTCGGGGGAGTCCATTGACTACGGGCCGTGCGCCTTCATGGACGCCTTCGACCCGCGGGCGGTGTACAGCTCCATCGATGAGGCCGGCCGCTACGCCTACGGCAATCAGCCGTTCGTCGCGGAGTGGAACCTCGCGCGTTTCGGCGAGACCCTCCTGCCGCTCCTGGGCGATGACCAGGACGACGCCGTGTCCCGGCTGAGCGAGGCGCTCGGGGCGTTCCGGGCGCAGTACAGCGACGCGTGGTCGGCGGGTATGCGGGACAAGCTCGGCCTGCCAGAGCATCTCGATCGGGAGGTCACCGCTCCGCTGATCGACGAAGTGGTCACCCTGTTGCGGGAGCACCGCGTGGACTACACCTCGTTCTTCCGGGGCCTCGGAGCGGTGGCCCGCGGTGACGCCGGATCCGCCCGGGACATGTTCATGGATCCGGCGGCCTTCGACGCCTGGGCCGAGCGCTGGCGCGCCTTGGGTCCGGATGCGGAGCGCATGGACCGGGTCAACCCCGTCTACATCCCTCGCAACCACCTGGTCGAGGAGGCCCTCGCTGCCGCCGAGAAGGGCGACACGGGCCCGCTCGATCAGCTCCTGGACGCCGTGACCCACCCCTATGACGATCGTCCCGAGCTGCAACGCTACGCGGACCCCGCACCCGAGGACTTCGGCCCCTACCGCACCTTCTGCGGGACGTGAGCGCCGGGGCGGTAACCCCCGGGTGGCGGTCCGTAGCGTCTAGACTCATGTCGTCATCCGCGGCCACCCTCGGGTCCCGCCGTGCCCGTACCCGACCCGTATCCCGGAGGAGCGACCGTGATCGACTCGCAGAACGTCAGGGCCTACGTCGAGCGCATGGCCTCGGACGAGCCCGCCCCGGGCGGCGGTGCCGCCGCGGCCTTGCAACTCGCGTTGGGTGCGGCTCTGGTCGGCATGTCCGCCCGCTACACCACCGCCCCGGAGTACGCCGACGATGCCCGGCACGCGGCCGCGCGCGCTGAGGAGCTCATCCCAGCCGCCCTGCGCCTGGCCGATGCGGACGCCGAAGCTTTCGGGGCTCTCTCCGCGGCGTACGCACTGCCCAAGGACTCGGACCAGGAACAGTCCGAGCGGTCCCGTGCGATCCAGGAGGCCACGGTGGGTGCCGCGCGGCCACCACGGGATCTCGTGGACGTGGGCACCGAGGTGCTCGAACTGACCCGTGAGCTGGAGACGTGGGTCAACCCCAATGTTCTCAGCGACGTGGCCGCAGCCGCTGAGGCTATTCGGGCCGCCGTTGCCACGGCCGTGGCAACGATCGAGACCAACCTGGCCTCGCTCAAAGACCCCGCCACGCGGGAGGAGCTGAGCGCCGACGTCGAACGCGCGGAGGAACTGGCCGCCGGCGCCGCGCAGCTCGCGCGTCGGATCAGGGAGCGGATCCGCGGTTGATCGTCACCGGACCGGGTGTCGTAACCGGCAAATGCAGCAAATGGGCGGGTACCCGTGACTGATTCCGCCCGCGGTTCCGGTTCAGCGGTGTGGCTGTGGCTCTTGGTGGCCTGCGCGGTGCTCACACAGTCCACGGTGAACCTGTTACGCCCGGTCACCTCCTACAAGCTGCTCGCGCTGCACGCGGATTCCGTGACCATTGGCCTCACCACGGCCGCCTACGCCCTGGTTCCCCTTTTCACCGCCGTGTGGCTCGGTCGGTACTCGGATCGGGCCCCGCAATTGAAACTCCTGACGCTGGCCGGGGTGGGGTTGCTGGTGGCCGGTGGGGCACTGTTGGCAGCCTCTCCCACGGTATGGGCCATCGTGGCCGCCAGCGTGGTGCTGGGCATGGGGCACTTATGTTTCACCATTGGCGGACAGGCCGCTATCGCCCGCTATGCCGCAGACCGTGATTTGGACAAGGGCTTCGGCTGGTTCACCGCCGCCTTCTCCGCCGGGCAAATGATTGGCCCCTTATTGGGCGGCTGGTTGGTGGGTCGGAGCGCCGGGGTTGATTCTGCCGAACGATTGGCTGACGTCAATCAGGCCCTGTGGATAGGCACCGCACTGTCGCTTTTCGCCGTGCCGCTCTTGATCTTCCGGTTCACACCACCCAGATCGACGACGTCGCGGCCCGGCCAGCCGTGCACCGGCCAGGTGGGCCAGGTCTCGGCGGAAAAGCCCACGGTGTTCGGAGTGCTCAAGGTTCCCCGCGTGGGCTCCCACATGCTCGCTGCACTGTCCCTGCTGGCCATGCTGGACATCCTCACGGCGTTCCTCCCGGTCATTGGTGAAGAAGCGGGCGTGGCGCCCGCGGTGGTCGGTGTACTGCTGGGTGTCAGAGGCTTGGCGTCCATTGCCTCCCGAGTGCTATTGCCGTGGTTGTCAGGGCGTTTTTCTCGGAGCGCACTGCTGCTGACGTGCTTGTTCGGTGCTGGAATCACCTTGATCATCCCGCCCTTGTTGTTTCAGCATTTCTGGATCACGGCCGTGTTCTTGGCCATTGGTGGTTTCCTTCTGGGTTTGGGGCAACCGTTGACGATGACCATGATCACCACGTCCGTGCCGTCCAATTGGCGCGGCTCCGCCCTGGCCGTCCGGCTCATGGGCAACAGACTGGGACAGGTGGTGCTCCCGCTCCTCGCCGGTGTGGTTGCTGCTCCGTTGGGCCCCGCCGCGGCCGTGTGGATGTGCTGCGGTGTCCTGCTGGTCAGCGGCACCGAGAAACTCTGGGGCGACAACCGTTCCGCTCGCTGAGCGCGTGCCGCCCCATGCGTACGATGACCGCAACTGGTTCCTATCCCTGGAGAGGTCATGTCCGCACTGCATCAAGCATTCCTGCACGATTTTCAGCTCATGTCCCGCAACGGCGGGTTGGACTCCGGTGGGGTTGAGCGTCAGGCCGCCACCGCAGCGGACGGTCTCAACCGGCAGTGGTTCGCCGGCTGGTTGGCCGCGCGCGGTGCCACGGTGCACTACGACGAGATCGGTAACCAGTTCGGCACGTTCGAACTCCACCCCGGTGCGCCCTACGTGCTGGTCGGATCGCATCTCGATTCCCAGCCCAGGGCCGGCCGGTTCGACGGCGCATACGGCGTGCTCGCGGGGGCGACAGTGTGTGCGGAACTGTACCGAGCGGCGTCGGCGGGGGAGCTGGAGCTCAAGTACAACCTGTGCGTCGTGAACTGGTTCAACGAGGAGGGTTGCCGGTTCAAGCCGTCCATGATGGGCAGTCTGGTGTACACGGGCAAGCTCGATCTCGAGACGGCTCTGGACATCGAGGACGTGGACGGCATGACCGTGCGCGACGCCCTCGACGCACTCGGTCAGCGCGGAACCGAGAGCATTCCCGAGGCCGCGGCATACGTGGAGATCCACATCGAGCAGGGCAAGTCGATGGAGGAGAACGGCCAGACCATTGGCCTGGTGGAGGCCACGTGGGGTGCGCGCAAGTACGAATTCCGGGTGACCGGCGAGCAGTCCCACACCGGTGCCACGCTGATTGAGGATCGCAAGGACGCGCTGTTGGGTGCCTCGCTGCTCATTGCTGCGGCGCGCCGGATCGCGCTGGAGCACGACGTGATCACCTCATGCGGTGAGCTGCTGATCCTGCCCAATTCTCCCGTCGCGGTCGCTCGGGAGGCTCGCTTGTTGATCGACCTGCGCAGCCCGGATGCCGCCCGGCTCGACGCCGCAGACGCGGCCTTCGCGCAGGAGGTCACCAAAGCGGCGTCGGAGGCGAATGTGGAGATCGAAACTCTGAGCCGTAACGCCTGGGACGTGAAGAACTACGCGCCGGAGGGTGTGGAGCTCACCGAGCAGGTTGTGCAGGAACTGGGGCTGCCATACACGCGGATCATGACGCTGGCAGGCCATGATTCCACCAACGTCAAGGACGTGATGCCCGCGGTCATGCTGTTCGTGCCGTCCCACAAGGGCATCACGCACAACGAGTACGAATTCACCTCTGACCAGGACATGCTCTCTGGGCTGGACATGCTGAGCGGCGTGATGACGCGGGTGGCGAAGGGCGAGCTGGCCTGAGTGCTGGGCGCGAGCTTGCCGTGGGTTGGTAAAGCGGTTTATGCCTGTCCGCGCTGAGTCATAGAGTGTGTGGTGAAACACAACTCAATGAGGAGGCGCAGTGTCCCAACCCACGCAAGCTCAGGAAACCGCAATTCGTGAGGCGGTCGCGGAAGCGTTCGATCAGCAGGTCGAGTTCCTGCAGCGGTTGGTGTCCGAGCCCTCACGGCGCACCGAGGAGCGCGCGGCTCAGGACATGATGGCGGCGGCCTTCCAGGACGCTGGCTTGAGCGTCGACCAGTGGACGCTGGACGCCGCCGAACTCGCGACCCACCCCGCCGCCGGCGCGGTCACCGTGGACTACTCGAACACTCCTGTGGTCGTGGGCACGCACGAACCTTCCGCCCCCGCCGACGGCGCTCGCAGCCTGATCCTCAACGGTCACGTTGACGTTGTGCCCGAGGGCCGCGAGGAGACGTGGACCACCAGCCCGTGGGACGGCCGGATCGAGGACGGCTGGATGTACGGCCGCGGTGCCGGCGATATGAAGGCTGGGTTGGTGGCCAACCTATTCGCGTTCAAGGCGCTGCAGGCTGCCGGACTGGAACCCACCGGCCGTGTGCACCTGCAGTCCGTGCCGGAAGAAGAATGCACTGGCAACGGGACCGTAGCTGCCATGCAGCGTGGCTACACCGCAGATGCTGTGCTGATTTCCGAACCCATTGCCGAGACTTTGGTGCGCGCCAATCTGGGTGTGATCTGGTTCGACGTCGACGTCACCGGAACCGCCGCCCACGCGCACGAGATGGCCAAGGGATTCAATGCGCTGGATGCCGCGTACTCCCTGATCGGTGAACTGCGGGGGCTCGAGGACAGGTGGAACCAGATCACGGTGGGGGATCCGAACTTCGGGGATCTGGAGCACCCCATCAATCTCAACGTCGGCGTGCTGCAGGCGGGCGAGTGGCCGTCTTCGGTGCCCGACCGCTGCACGTTCACGGTGCGGGTGTCGGTTCCGCCGTCGCTGGGCTCTGCCGCGGCGTGGCAGGAGCTCGAGGAGTGCGTTGAACGCGCCTGCCGCGAGAACCCCGTGGTGTCCCAGGGCAAGGTGTCGGTGAGTAAGTCCGGCTTCTTCTCCGATCAGTACATCCTGGAGCCGGGCACGGAGGCAGAAGGGCTGCTGTCGGAGCTTCATGCGTCCGTGACCGGTGCGCCGCTGGAGTCCTACCCGTCGCCGGCGTACGTGGACTCCCGGGTCTACGGCACGTTCCAGGGGATCCCCTCCATGGTGTACGGACCCCTCGCGGAAACCCTGCACGGCAAGGACGAACGCGTGAACCTGGAATCCGTGAAGCGCTGCACCGAGATCTACGCGCTCTACATCGCCCGCTGGTGCGGCGTGCGTGAGGCAGGTCAGAAGTGACCGCGCAGCCAGATCCATCGCGTACTGATCTCGGACAGGCTTCTCCGGAGCAGTCCGGCACGACAGCCGACGCCCAGGGCGAGAACCCGACCGGCACAACCCTCCCGCTCGACGGCGTTCTGGTCGCAGACTTCTCGCGAGTACTCGCGGGCCCGCTGGCCACCATGACGCTGGCGGATCTGGGCGCGCGAGTCATCAAGGTGGAACGCCCCGGTGCCGGCGACGACACCCGCAGCTGGGGGCCGCCGTGGTCCGACACCGGAGCCACATACTTCGAGTCCGCCAACCGCAACAAGGAGTCCGTAGCCCTGGACCTCACGGATCCGGAGGATCTGGCGCTCGCCAAGAAGCTGGCTCTCAAGGCCGATGTGTTGGTCGAGAACTTCAAACCCGGTGGGCTGGCCAAGCTGGGGTTGGGTTACGAGGACCTGCGGGATGAGAATCCGGGACTGATCTACGCCTCCATTTCCGGTTTCGGCTCCGCCGGCGGACGGAATCTGGCTGGTTATGACTTCCTGGTGCAGGCCGTGGGCGGGCTCATGAGTATCACCGGCCCAGCGGATGGCTCGCCGTATAAAGCCGGCGTGGCGTTGGTGGACGTGCTGTGTGCCAAGGACACGACCATCGGAGTGCTGTCCGCGTTGGAAGCTCGCCGGCGGAACAACGGTCGCGGATCCCACCTGGAGATCAACTTGCTCTCCAGCTTGCAGGGTGCGCTGGTCAACCAGGGGCAGGCCTACCTGGGGGCGGGCAAAGTCCCGTCACGCATGGGCAACGATCACCCCTCGATCGTCCCCTACCAGTTGCTGCAGTGCTCGGACGGCCCTCTTGCGGTGACCATTGGCAATGATGGTCAATTCGCCCGCATGGCCGGAGCTCTTGGCGTGCCAGACCTCGCTAAGGACGAGCGATTCGCCACCAATTCCGCCCGAGTGGCCCACCGCGAAATCCTGGTTCCTCTGCTCGAAGAAGCCCTCTCGGGTGATACCGCCCAGCACTGGGAGGACGTACTCACGGACGCGGGGCTGCCAGCCGGCAAGGTGGGCGGCATTGATGATGGTGTGGCACTGGCCGAAGACCTCGGGCTTGAACCCACCGTTGATGTCCAGGACGCCTCCGGGCAGACCGTGGGCCGGCAATTCCGGCACCCCGTGACCTGGAACCCGCCGCTTGAATCACCCACCACGGCCCCGCCGCAGCTCGGGGAACACACCGAGTCGGTGATCGAATGGCTCAAGGGAACTTCTTAGGCGAGTGAAATAAAAAGGGGGCTGGCGCGGCGAGGTTTCGCGAGCGGCGTCGTCCCCGTAACGTGAGTCACAAATACACAATGGGTGCGGTGGCAGTCTGTCCCGGGCCCTGGCACTACTAGCACGAGCAATGATGCAAAGGAGCACCATGACCACCCCAGAGCTGTCCGCGGATCCCTCGGATCTGATCAGTTTCGATTCCCTGCTCACCCCCGAGGAACTCGAGCTGCGCGGAAACGTGCGCGAGTTCGTGAATGCGCAGATCAAGCCGAATATCGCCAAGTGGTTCGAGGCTGCCGAGTTCCCTCTGGAGATCGTGCCGGAGATGGCCAAGCTGGGTCTGCTGGGCATGCACCTCAAGGGTTACGGCTGCGCGGGTCGTTCGGCTGTGGAGTACGGTCTGGCCGGTGCTGAGCTGGAGGCCGGAGATTCGGGCCTGCGCACGTTCGTGTCCGTGCAGGGCTCGCTGGCCATGAGCGCCATTTACAAGTGGGGTTCCGAGGAGCAGAAGCAGGAGTGGCTGCCGCAGATGGCCGCCGGTGAAGCAATTGGTTGCTTCGGCCTGACCGAGCCGACCGCGGGTTCGGACCCGTCCTCGATGACCACCAACGCCAAGCGCGACGGTGACGACTGGGTGCTCAACGGCACCAAGCGGTGGATCGGCCTGGCCAACGTGGCCAAGGTGGCCGTGATCTGGGCGCAGACCGATGACGGGATCCGTGGCTTCGTGGTGCCCACCGACACCGCCGGTTACAAGGCCACACCCATCGAGCCCAAGTTGTCGATGCGTGCGTCCATCCAGTGTGAGATCGAACTGATGGACGTTCGGCTGCCCGCCAGTGCGATGCTCCCCGAGGCCAAGGGCCTGCGCGGTCCCTTCTCGTGCCTCAATGAAGCCCGCTACGGCATCATCTGGGGCGCCATGGGCGCGGCTCGCGATTCGTTCGAGGCTGCCCTGGACTACTCCAAGCAGCGCATGCAGTTCGACAAGCCCCTGGCCGGCTACCAGATGACCCAGCAGAAGCTCGTGGACATGGCGCTGGAGATCAACAAGGGCTTCCTGCTCGCACTGCAGATCGGCCGCATGAAGGACGCCGGCACACTGCAGAATCACCAGATCTCGGTGGGCAAGCTCAACAACTGCCGCGAGGCCATCGCGATCGCCCGCGAGGCTCGCACCATCTTGGGCGGCAACGGCATCACGCTGGACTACTCGCCGCTGCGTCACGCCAACAACTTGGAGTCCGTGCGCACCTACGAGGGCACCGACGAGGTCCACACCCTCATCCTCGGCCAGTACCTCACCGGTGAAGCGGCCTTCCGCTGATCGACACGTTCTACCTGGCGCTCGCGGCGGTTTTCGTCGCGGGCGCCCCCGTTTCAGGACCGGGCTCAAGCCCGAGTCCGAATCCGCGTCCGAGTTCGAGGGAGACTTCCGCATGAGCATCACCATCGACAGCATCAAGAAGATCACCGTGATCGGCGCCGGTGCCATGGGCCGCCAGATCGCGATGACCGCAGCCCTCGCCGGGTACCAGACCACAGTGCAGGACATCAGCCAGGACATGCTCGACGCCGCCTCCGCCGAGATGCGCGGCTGGGCCGAGTCCCGCGTGGCCAAGGGCAAGCTCGAGCAAGCCACCGCCGACGCCGCTCTGGCCAACCTGGCATGGGAAACGGACCTCGAGCGCGCGGCCGCCAACGCGGATTTCGTGATCGAAGCCGCTACCGAGCGCCTGGACATCAAGCGCGGCATCTTCGAGTCCCTGGGTTCCCTGGTACCGCAGCACGCGATCCTCGCAACCAACTCCTCGACCCTGGGTTCGTCCAAGGTGGCCGAGGCCAGCGGGCGAGCGGAGCAGGTGTGCAACATGCACTTCTTCAACCCCGCCCTGGTCATGAAGTGCGTGGAAGTGGTTCGTCACGAGTCCACCAGCGACAACACCGTGGACGTCACCATGGAACTGGCTCGCCGCATGGGCAAGGAACCGGTGCTCATCAATCGTGAGATTCCCGGGTTCATTGCCAACCGGGTGATGGGCGCCATCAACAAGGAGTCCCTGTTCCTCTACGAGAACGGCTACGCCTCCAAGGAAGACATTGACGCCGCAATCCGCAACGGACTGGGTCATCCCATGGGCCCGTTCGAGCTGATGGATATGGTGGGCCTGGACGTCATCGACTTCATTGCTCAGGCCACCTACGAGGAAACCGGGGCCGAGGAGGACAAGCCCAACGAGTCCATCTCCCAGCTCGTGGCCGAGGGCAAATTCGGTCGCAAGTCCGGCGCGGGGTTCTACGAGTACGCGAAGTAGGGCGCTGTTGCAGAGCGGGAAGACCCGAATTCAGTGGCTGAGGCTCGCGAGATGACAACCACACCTTGCTTGCGTCGACTTCCAGGGGGTCTTAGGTGGGGGGGGCGTCAAACCGCCCACGTTGAAGCAACCTCTCAGTACAGCATGCTTGACCCGTTTTCAGAAATGAGGCTCAAGCTGCACGAGCCGGTTCGCAACGCTACAGCGGTGGACCTTAGTCCCAACGAACCGACAACAGGCAATCCATCCGCGCGGGTGATTCTGACGATGGGCATCTATCCGCGGAATATGGGGTCGAATCTTTTACGGGTCTTTGGGGCCTCAGTACACGGAGATCAGCTTGGCTGCTATAGGGGTGTAGGTACAGGTGACCGATGCGGAGGAATGTCCGGGGTAACATCGGAGACACATAGAATCGAGGTTCAGTTTGTATTTGAAGACATTTAGAGTTGAAAACTTTCGCCGTCTGAAAAGCGTCCGAGTGGATTTGGAAGAAACAGAGTCCATTTTTGTCGGAGCAAACAACAGCGGGAAGACTTCAGCGACCCAGATATTTCGCTTGTTCTTAAATCCCGGCAAGCACAAATTTCGAGTCTTCGACTTTAGTGCGGATTGCTGGACTACACTGAACGCCATTGATCCTACCTCCACGGATGGTGCCGACGACCTGCCGCGCATAGTGCTCGATCTATGGTTCGAAGTTGATGACCAAAATCTCCATCGAGTATTGGGAATTCTGCCTAGCTTAGATTGGGATGGTAGGCCAGTAGGCGTTCGCATGTCTTACCAGCCGCGAGACCCAGCCCGGTTGCTCGCGAACTATGTTGAGGCGCGAGCGCGTATAGATGACGGCGGGGACAAAAGCGCCAAGTCAATGTGGCCGACAGATCTAACCGATTACCTTCAGCGAACTCTGACGCAGGAGTACGAAGTCACGTACGCGGTTCTCGATGCCGAGAAATGCGACCTGAATGGCGTGCCTGCCGGAGACTATCGGCCATTCCGCATCGAGTTAGCGAAAGAGGGCGAAGAACTCATCGGCTCGCTAATCCGCGTGGACTTTCTTGATGCACAACGTCATCTTTCTGATTCCAGCGGATCTGGTCGCCATGAGGATCTGTCGACCCGACTTAGCCGCTTCTACGAGCGGAACCTCGAGAAGCACGAGATTGACCTGACCACGGTGAACGCTATCGCTGATTCTGAGCAGTCACTCAATACGCACTTTGCCGAAGTCTTCAAACCTACTCTTGAGAGCCTCAAGAGGCTGGGCTACCCGGGTATTGCCAATCCTGACATGATCGTGAAAGCGACCCTCAATGCGCAAAGTATTTTGAGTTCAAATGCTCGAGTTCATTATGCGCTTCCAACCGCTGACGGATCTCCGGCGGAATCATCAGCCATGACACTGCCTGACCAGTACAACGGACTTGGCTTCAAGAACCTCATATACATGGTTGTGGAGATTCTTGATTTTCATCAACGGTGGATTGATAGTGAAGGCCAACGGCCGCCAGTGCACCTGATCATGATTGAAGAGCCCGAAGCACACTTGCACGCTCAGCTGCAGCAGGTGTTCGTGAATCAAATCTTTGATCTCGTCAAAAGCGACCATCCGGCATTTCAATCGCAACTCGTTATCACGACGCACTCGTCGCACGTTCTTTACGAAAGCAACTTCAAGCCTATCCGATACTTCTCTCGCAAGTCGAAGGGCGCGTCCGCGCTCTGTACTGAAGTGAAGAATCTGTCGACGTTCTATGACAACGAAGAGAAGCAAACTCGAGAGTTCCTGCAGCGTTATCTGAAACTGACGCACTGTGATCTCTTCTTCTCAGACGGCGTCGTGCTGGTTGAAGGAAACGTTGAAAGGCTGCTCCTTCCGCTCATTATCGAGAAGGATGTGAAAGACCTACGGAGATGCCATCTCACCATCCTCGAAGTTGGTGGAGCGTTTGCCCATAAGTTTGAAAAGCTCGTCGCGTTCCTTGAGATACCGACTTTGGTTATAACCGACATCGACAGCATCGCTCCTAAATCGGCGAGCGATACCGAGGCGGAGGACAATGAAGACGTTGAAGATGCCGATTTGGATCCAGCGGCGCAAAAACCTGGAAGATCGTGCCTCACGACGTTCGAGGGCGCTGTAACGAGCAACGAGACGCTGCGGCAGTGGTTGCCAAAGGTCGGCCCAGTGACGAATCTTCTTGATCTTCCTGATTCGGCGAAGGTGCAAGATGATGGTTGTGTGCGCGTGGCCTATCAAACTCGTCGACCAACATCATGGGGAGACGCCGAGGGGCAGCTTGCGGGCCGAACACTAGAGGAAGCATTTGCGTTACAGAACCTTGAATGGTCGCAGCACGCCGACCAGAAGGATCTCGGTCTCAAGATCCGCAATACGGGGGATCTCGACCTCAGCGCGATTCACCAGAAGATATTCAAGAAGGTCAACTCGAAGGCTTTTGACAAGACGAAGTTTGCGCTTGAACTCATTGCCAGGAGCGATCAAGCCTGGACGTCGCCGGCTTACATAGTTGATGGACTACTTTGGCTCCATCGACGCCTTGATCCGAAAGTGGAGTTGCTAACACTGCCGACTATAACGGAGTCTGACGAATGACCTCTCGTGTGGACAAGCCGGACACTGACGCTGACGAAGCTATCCGAGCGGCTCTAGATCAGGAAGTGCGACCAGCATTTGTCGTCGTGGCAGGCGCGGGCTCAGGAAAAACGACGTCGCTCGTGAAGGCCCTTGCCCATGTAGTGGCCGAGCAAGGACCAGAGCTCAGAGCGCGAACCCAACAGGTGGCTTGCATCACATACACAGAAGTAGCCGCGCGCGAAATTCACATCGATGTCGGCAACGATCCGTTAGTGCTGGTCTCCACAATCCATAGCTTTCTCTGGACTTTGATAAAGCCATTTCAAGCCGACATCAAGCAATGGGTCGCTACGCATATCGAGAGGAAGACAAGTGATCTAGAAGAGAAGATTGTGAGTTACGGAACGCGAGTGCAGGCTAAGACGAAGGAAAAGGACGCCGCCGAGCTATCGAAGTACCGGTCGCAGTGCGCCAGCATCGGCAAGGTTCCACGATTCACTTATGGTACTGGCAGCGACTACGGCAACGGGATACTTGGGCACGAAGATGTGTTAACCCTTGCGCCTGAACTCCTTATGACTCGACCGCTTCTAGCCAAGATTGCATCCAGGAAGTTCCCGTTCATCTTTGTTGACGAGAGCCAGGACACCTTTCCCAACGTCGTGGAGTGTCTGAAGCAGATTTACTCATCCTCAGACGGAATGGTTAGTCTTGGCTTTTTCGGTGATCCAATGCAGCAGATCTACCAGCGTGGAGCGGGTGCGATCCAACTGGAAGAAGGTTGGATTCAGGTACCAAAACCAGAAAACTTTCGGAGTTCGGATCGAGTACTGGAAGTTGTGAATGCTGTCCGCGCAGACGGCGATTCGCTTGTACAGACGCCAGGGCGATCGCCATCAGAACGTAACGATGGAGAAGTGTTCTTCTTCGTACTGCCTTCAGACGCCGACCGAACAATCAATCTCGATCGTGCACGCGAGTGGCTCGACGCTAATGGTGCCAGTGGGTGTTGGACTCAGAGCAGCCCGGACGATGAGACGAAGATCCTGACAATCGTTCATCGGATGGCTGCACGTCGGCTGGGCTTCGAGGGCCTGTATGCAGCATTCAACGATAATCAATCGCGGCTCGGCGACGACTTTATTGAGGGGACGGCATGGCCGCTCCGTGCTTTCGACCAGGTGGTACTGCCCGTCATCGACGCAGAAACTGGAGATGAAGGTAAAGCCATTGAGGCGATCCGCAAACATGGGGTGTTGCTGGCGGAAGACCTACCCCCTTCGTCGGTGAAAGCAGCACTCGCAAAGGGACTAGCTGCTGCTTGCCAACTACGACGAATTGCTAGAGAAGACGCTCCCGGCTCAATTGGAGCTGTACTGACCTTGGCAGTCTCAGAAGGATTGCTCGAGCCGGACCCTCGCCTCGCTGTATTTCTGAATCCAGACGGTGACCATAACGATGTGGTGATATCTGATTCGACTTCTTCGGTGCTCAACGACCTGATGAACTGCAGGATCAGCGAGATCCGAAACTACCGCAACTATGTCGAGCGAAGCTCTCCATATTCGACTCAGCACGGCACGAAAGGTTCGGAGTTCGACAAGGTCCTCGTTGTCATAGACGACGAGGAAGGACGGTATAGCCTTTACTCCTACGAGAAGTACTTCGGCCTTCGAGAACTCTCAAACACAGATCGCAAGAATCAAGCCGAAGGATTGGCTACCGTTGTCGATCGCACACGGCGATTGTTCTATGTTTGCGTTTCACGCGCCGAGAAATCTCTAGCAGTCGTGCTGTTCACCGCGGATGTGGAAAGAGCAAGACAGAAACTGCAGGACTCGGGCCTCACCGGATCAGCCAGAATTCTAACCCTGGCTGATCTGTAGCAGCCGCACAATAGCACCCGAGGACAGCAGCGGCTCGGTAGCGGTTTGCCGCAACGGTAGGCTCGTGGTCCGCCTTCAGCCATCAACTTGCCCATGTCTATTGAGAATTCCCTGCAGGTCACCACTGCGCGGAGTCACCAGGCAGCTAGAATGAGAGAACCAAACTAGGGGTGTACTTTCCATTGGGCGATGAGTTCGGGTCCTTCCTACGTGGCGATTACTGGCTCTTCAGAGTTGAGTGTGGGCGCGCCGGTGGTGCGGGGTAGCTGGGGATAGACGTCGAGGTCCTCGATGATGAGCGGACTCTTACCTCTGCTCGCACCAAGGACCTCGACAATGCTTAACCATA
>NZ_NSGI01000014.1:0-66172 GCF_002295155.1 Kocuria sp. WRN011 | reverse complement strand
GAGACGATGCGCCGGGTCGCTCGGGGTTTCCGCAACTTCGACAACTACCGGCTACGCGCCCTGCTCGCCGCCGGTGGCCACCGGCCGTGGCGGAAGACGCCTACCCACGCTCATCTGTGAAGGGCCGGCAATCGACCCACCGCGGACGATACGGCGGCGGTACCCCGGTCATGAGAGGAGCCCCGCTGCGCACCAGGCGCGGCGGGGCTCCGAAGGGAATGTTCAGGGCTGCAGGATCACCAGAAGACGGCGACGGCGGCGTTGATCAAGGCCATGCCGCCCACAGCGTGAGCGAGGCCGGTCGAGACGGGCTCGCCGAGCTTGGTCTTGCGCATTCCGATGAATGCGGCCACGGCAACCACCAGCAGAATGACCAGCTTGATGCCGATCTTCATGTGGTTGACCTCGAAGCCCTCCTGCATTTCGCGCATGGCCACCATGGCCAAGCCGGTCAGGAGCATGACGATCGCGGACCAGAACTGGCCCACGGTCACGGTGGGGCGCTTCATCGTGAAGATCCAGGTACCGATGATCACGGCGAGGCCGACAAAGTGCAAGAACAACATGAGGCTGAAGAGGAAGTCCATACTTCGACCCTATCCGAGTCCCCCTCAACAAAACCGCCGGGATGCGCTCTGAGTGATCCAGAACACATCCCGGCGGTGATAAATCAACCGAATGGTTGACCGCTACGAGTCAGTCAGTTGCGATCAGAGACCGACCTCGGACTCGAAGTGACCCTCTTCCAGTCGCTTCTTCATCGTGGAGAGGAAGCGACCGGCGTCCGCGCCGTCGACCAAGCGGTGATCGTAGGTCAGCGACAGGTAGCACATATGACGGATGGCAATGGTGTCATTACCGTCCGCATCAGTGATGACCATGGGGCGCTTCACGATGGTGCCCGTACCCAGGATCGCAACTTGCGGCTGGTTGATGATCGGGGTGTCGAACAGCGCACCGAAGGAACCGATGTTCGTGATGGTGAACGTGCCACCGGTCAGCTGATCGGGGGAGATGGAGCCGTCCTTGGCGGCGGCACCCAACTCTGCGATCTGCTTGGACAAACCACCCAGGTTCAGATCACCGGCGTTCTTGATGACCGGAACGAGCAGTCCACGCGGGGTGTCAACGGCGATTGCGATGTCCTCGGAGCCGTTGTACACGATCTCCTTGTCGGACTCCTTGAACGTGGCATTGAGGACAGGGTGAGCCTGTAGCGCCTCAGCGACAGCCTTGGCGAAGAACGGCAGGAAGGTCAGCTTGGCACCTTCGCGCTTCTGGAACTGATCCTTGGCCTTGGTACGCAGCTGAGCCACGCGGGTCATGTCCACCTCGGTGACCTGAGTGAGCTGAGCGGACACGTCCAGGGACTCGCGCATGCGCTTGGCGATGGTCATGCGGATGCGAGGAGCCTTCTCGGTGGTGCCGCGCTTGGCGTCCGCTGCCGGAGCAGCCGACTTCTCCTCGGTACCGCCGGCCACTGCCGGGGCCATGTCGACGGACTGATCCTTGGACTCGGAAGCCTTGGAGGACTCTTCGGCCGCAGCCAACACGTCCTGCTTGCGGATGCGACCACCCACACCGGTGCCGGACAGGGTCGCGAGATCCACGCCCTTCTCGCGAGCGAGCTTGCGCACCAGGGGAGTCACGTAACCGGCGGCCTCGGAGGGCCCGGAGGTGGACTTGGGCTTCTCGGAAGAGGAGTCGTCCTGCTTGGGAGCGGGCTTGGACTCTTCCTTCTTCGGCTCGGCCTTCTTGGTCTCGTCCTTCTTGGCGGGAGCCTTGTCCTCGGCGGCCTCTTCGGTGTTCTCACCGGAGTCTGCCTCGGTTGCGGCGTCCTCGACCTGCTCATCGGAGGGGCCCTCGGAGCTGGAGTCGTCCGAGCTGTCGGAGCCGGAGTCGTCGGAGGATGCGTCGGATTCGTCGCCGACGATGGCCAGGACCTGGCCGACCTCCGCGTCTTCGTCTTCCTGGACCTTGATCTCCAGCAGGGTGCCGGCCACGGGGGAGGGAACCTCGGTGTCGACCTTGTCGGTGGAGACTTCCAGCAGGGGCTCGTCGACTTCGATCTGATCGCCGACTTCCTTGAGCCAGCGGGTCACGGTGCCTTCGGTGACGGATTCGCCCAGTGCGGGGAGGGTGACCTCTACGGAATTGCCCGAGGACTTCTTGGTATCGGCCTTGGGTGCTTCCTTGGGCTCTTCCTTCTCCTCGGCGGCCTCTTCGGTGTTCTCACCGGAGTCCGCCTCGGTTGCGGCGTCCTCGACCTGCTCATCGGAGGGGCCCTCGGAGCTGGAGTCGTCCGAGCTGTCGGAGCCGGAGTCGTCGGAGGATGCGTCGGATTCGTCGCCGACGATGGCCAGGACCTGGCCGACCTCTGCGTCTTCGTCTTCCTGGACCTTGATCTCCAGCAGGGTGCCGGCCACGGGGGAGGGAACCTCGGTGTCGACCTTGTCGGTGGAGACCTCCAACAGGGGCTCGTCGACCTCGATCTGCTCGCCGACTTCCTTGAGCCAGCGGGTCACGGTGCCTTCGGTGACGGATTCGCCCAGTGCGGGGAGGGTGACCTCTACGGAATTGCCCGGGGACTTCTTGGTATCGGCCTTGGGTGCTTCCTTGAGCTCTTCCTTCTCCTCGGACTCGCTGGCGTCCCGGGTGTCCTCGGCGGGCTCTTCGGCCTGCTCGGACTCACCGGAATCATCTGAGGACTCCTCGGAGCCGGAATCGTCCGAATCGCCCGAACCGGAACCGTCGCCGATGACGACCAGCGGCGCGCCGACCTCGACGTCCTCGTCCTCTTCGACCAGGATCTTCTCGATGACGCCAGCCACCGGGGAGGGGACCTCGGTGTCGACCTTGTCGGTGGAAACTTCGACTAAGGGTTCGTCAACGGCTACCTCGTCGCCAACTTCCTTGAGCCAACGAGTAACGGTGCCCTCGGTGACTGATTCGCCCAGTGCGGGCAGGTTAACGGTTTCAGACATTGTCTCGTCCGTCCCTCTCTAAACGTAGAAATGCTCTCAAGTTGTCAGGGCGGGTGACCGCCCCGGTGGTGGGCTAACCGTCGATGCCCGCCGGGTGGCGGGCATCGACTCGGTATCAACCGTGCAGGGGTGCTCCGGCCAATGCCATGGCTGCTTCACCGATGGCCTCGTTTTGGGTGGGGTGGGCGTGGATGAACGCGGCAACGTCCTCCGGGTATGCCTCCCAGTTCACCATGAGCTGACCTTCACCGATCTGCTCACTGATGCGTGTACCGATTGCGTGGAATCCGACAATGGGACCGTCCTTCTCGCGCACGAGCTTGATGATGCCGCCCGTGCCCAGGATGGAGCTCTTACCGTTACCGGCGAGGTTGTACTCGAAGGTCTCCACGTTGTCCTTACCGAACTTCTCCTCGGCCTTGGGCTGGGAGTATCCGACGGATGCGATCTCGGGTTCGGTGAAAGTGACCTTGGGGATGTTGATGTCCTCGACGGGCACCGGGTTGAGTCCGGCGATCTCCTCGGCGACGAAACGACCCTGCTGGTAACCGCGGTGGGCCAACTGCACGCCGGGAACGATGTCTCCAATGGCGTAGACGTTGCCGACACCGGTGTGCAGACGCTCGTTGGGGGTCACGAAACCGCGGTCCATGGGGATGCCCTGCTCTTCGAAGCCCATGTTCTCGGTGTTGGGGCCGCGACCGACCGCCACGAGAACGATGTCCGCTTCGAACTCCTTGCCGTCCGCGAGGGTGACCTTGGCGCCGTCGTCGTTCTGCTCGACCTTCTCGAAGAACGTGCCGAGGTTGTACTTGATGCCGCGCTTCTTGAACTCACGCTCGGCGATCTTGATGATGGCGGGGTCCTCGTTGGCCACCAGGTGGGGCAGGCCTTCGATCACCGTGACGTCGACACCGAAGGAGCGCCACATGGAAGCGAACTCGCAACCGATCACACCGCCGCCGAGCACGATCGCGGACTTGGGTACGAAGTCGATCTCGAGGGCTTCGGTCGAGGTCATCACGCGACCACCGATCTCGATGCCCAGGGTCTTGGCGTAGGAACCGGTGGCCAGAATGATGTGCTCACCGGTGTAGGTGGTGCCGTTGGCCTCGATGGTGTTGGGGCCGGTCAACTTGCCGTCCCCGGCGATGACGTCCACCTTGCGCATCTTCATGAGGCCGGTGAGTCCCTTGAACTTGCCTTGCACGACCTTGTTCTTGTAATCGCGCACGGCACCCATGTCGATGGATTCCAGCGTGGCCTTGATGCCGTACTTCTCCGACTCACGAGCACCCTCTGCCAACTCGGCGGAATGCAGGTACGCCTTGGTGGGGATGCAACCCCAGTGCAGACACGTGCCGCCCAGCTTCTCCTTTTCGAACAGTGCCACGGAGTAACCCAGCTGAACTGCGCGCAGTGCTGCTGCGTATCCGGCGGATCCACCGCCCAGGACGAGAATGTTGTATTGGTTGTCGGCCACGTTGGCTCCCTCGGGGTTCGAGTGTTTTGACGTTGCTATGCGGTCTGGCCGTACCGATCTGCGGTGCGCTCAGACCCTTGGATGTTTTGTCCCCACCTTATCGCCACGCCCAGGGACTCACCAGGTATTGCTACCTCGTGGGTCCCCGGCGCGTGGCGCGCTTGGTGGGGCGGGTACGACTACTACGACGCGTAGTTCTCGGCCACGTTCAACAGGGTGCGAACACCGAATCCGGTGCCCTCCTTGGGGGTGTAGCCCCAGGGGGAGCCTTCATTGAACGAGGGTCCGGCAATGTCCACGTGGGCCCAGGGGACGCGGTTCCCCTTGACCTCCGGAACGAACTCGCGCAGGAACAATCCGGCCACCAACATGCCACCGTGCTTGTCGCCCATGTTCTTGATGTCGGCCACGTTGGAGTTCAGGGATGCGCGCAAGTGTTCGGGCAGGGGCATGGTCCATGTCGCTTCGCCAACAGCGGAAGCGGCCTCGGCCACCATGTCGCGGGCGGGCTCGTCACCCATCACGGCGGCGGTACGAGTTCCGAGGGCCACCATCTGGGCGCCGGTGAGGGTTGCGATGTCCACGAGCAGGTCCGGATCCTCCTGGCCCGCGGCCCACAGACCGTCGGCCAGGACCAAACGGCCCTCGGCATCCGTGTTGAGCACTTCCACGGTGTGTCCGGAGTGCATCGAGAGAACGTCCCCGGGACGGGTGGCCGTGGCGGACGGCAGGTTCTCCGCGAGGCAGAGCCAACCGGTCACTGCCACGGGTAGTTTCAATTCGGCCGCCGCGATCACCGTGGCCAGCACTGCAGCGGCGCCGGCCATGTCGGACTTCATGGTCATCATGGAGGCCGGGGGCTTGAGCGAGAGTCCGCCGGAGTCGAACGTGATGCCCTTGCCCACGAACGAGACGTGGCGCTTGGCCTTGGCGGGAGCCCACTCGAGCTTCACGAGGCGCGGCCCGTTAACGGATCCTTGACCGACGCCGAGCAGACCACCGAAGTTGCCGCGGGCCAGTTCCTTCTCGGCCAGGACGGTGACCTTGACCTTGCTGCCCTTGGCGGCAGCGGTTGCGTAGTCAGCCACGAACTCCGGATTAGCGGTGTCGGGGGACAGATCGACCAGGGTGCGGGCGGTGCGAACCGCCTTGACCACGTGGGCGGCACGCTCCACGGCCACCTGCGAGCGCTTGGCGAGGTCCTTCGCAACACACACAGTCGCGGAAGCGACCGGGGTGGACTGCTTGTCCAGGGTCTGCACCTTCTGGGCCGTGTAGCTGAAAGCACCCATGCCCAGGCCCTCGGCCACGGCCTGGACCTCGGCCACGGAGGTGGTCGGCAGAGCAACGACCACGCTGGTGGCCTTGCCCGCCAACTGGCGCACGGCGGCACCGGCCGCCTGGCGCAGGGCCTCTGCGTGAGCGGCGGCGTCGTCGAGGTTGGCCTTGCCCAGACCCGTGAACGCGACCAGACGCGCGGAAACGTTGGAGGGCGCGGGAACCACGGTGACGGAATCTGCGGCACCGGAGGCACCCGCGAGTTCGGCCAGCTCTGACAGGGTGCGGCTCAACTTGGAATTGGCTGCGGGACCCAGATTCACGGTCTTGCCGGGGGCCTCGACACCCACGACGAGCGCGTCGGCGGACAGAGCAGCCGGGGACTTGGCACTGACGGCCAGGCTCAGATCACTGATATCAACAATGTCCTGCACGGTGGTCACGATGGTGTCCTTTCGTTCGGAAACACTGACACTTACCCACGCCAGGGGGATCGCAACGTGGGAACCGTCTCCGATCCTATCCGGACGTGCCGACACTTCCGCAGTACGCTGCGGGAATACCGGCGGGTCACACCGGCGTTGAATTCAGTAATGTCATCATGAGGCGAACCGTCCCTGGTTTCGTCCCCCAAGTTATTTGCAGGAGGTCGTTGTGCTGGATCCTACGGCGCTGTACCTGAGTGACCCCGCGTTGCTCGGAGATGAGCGACTGCGCGGATTGCCCATGATCGTGGCGCTGTCCGGATATGTGGAGGCGGGGCACCTGGCCGGCCAGATCGAGGCCGTGGTCATGGACTCCATGCCCAGTGAAACCCTGGCCCAGTTCGATCTGGACCAGCTCTACGATTACCGTTCCCGTCGGCCGCACGTGAAGTTCGTGGAGGACCACTTCGAAGAGTGGGACGCACCCGAGCTCACCCTGCGCGTGGTCACGGATGGCCTGGGTCGTCATTTCTTGCTGCTCACCGGTCCCGAACCCGATACTCAGTGGGAGCGCTTCACCCGGGCCGTGGTCGGCCTGGCCCAGCGCCTGGACGTGAGCCTGGTGGCCCTGGTGAGCGGTATACCCATGCCCGTTCCCCACACCCGCCCCATGTTGGTCACCGCGCACGGACCGCGGGCCGACCTGTTGCCGAGCACGGGAGGTAACAAGCCGACCTTCGAGATCAGCGCCTCCGTCTCGCACTTACTGGAATTGAAGTTGCAGGGCGCCGGTATCGATCACGTGGGCCTGTCGGTACACGTGCCGCAGTATCTCGCGGAGTCGTACTTGCCGCAGGCCGCAGTGGCTGCTCTGGAGCACCTGAGCGCCGTCACGGGCCGCACGCTTCCCACGGACGAGTTGCGTGAAGCCTCTCGCGGCGTGATTCAGCAGATCAACGAGCAGGCCAATGGGTCCCCGGAGATCCAGTCCGTCATCGAGAATATGGAACGGCGATACGATGACGTGGTCGATGCGTCAGCGCATCGTTCCATCCTGGCCGGTCCTGACCACGACGATCTGCCCGACGCCGACGAACTCGGTGCGGCCGCCGAGGCTTTCCTCGCTTCTCAGGACGAGCAGGACAACTGATCTCGCGGCAACTGCACTAGCCGGGCCGCGATCTCCACTGCGACCCAAGGACCCTGAGCATGCCACGCACTCCCATGTCTTCACCCCGTGATCAGGGGAAGGATTCGCGAAGGGCGTGGCTCGTCTTTGCGGTGGGGGTTTTCGCCTACTTCTCGGCGGTAGCCCAGCGGACGAGCTTTGGCGTGGCCTCGGTGGAAGCGACGGACCGCTTCCAGACAGTGGCAGCGGGCCTGTCCATGTTCTCCATGATGCAGGTGCTGGTTTACGCCGCCCTGCAGGTCCCGGTGGGTGTGCTGGTGGACCGTTTCGGGCCCCGTGTGCTGATCAGCGCCGGGGCCGCGTGCATGGTGGTCGGCCAATTGCAGCTCGCGGCGGCCGAATCCGTTGCGGCCGGTGTGATTGGCCGAATTCTCGTGGGCGCCGGTGACGCCGCCACGTTCGTATGCGTCATGCGCCTGTTGCCCGCATGGTTTTCTGCCATGCGCGTGCCCATGCTTTCCCAAGTGGTCGGCATGACCGGCAATCTGGGGCAACTCTTCTCCGTGATCCCCTTCGCGGCCGTGCTGCACG
This sequence comes from Kocuria sp. WRN011, assembly GCF_002295155.1. NCBI lineage: Bacteria > Bacillati > Actinomycetota > Actinomycetes > Micrococcales > Micrococcaceae > Kocuria > Kocuria sp. WRN011. The sequence goes on along the minus strand of NZ_NSGI01000014.1, from coordinate 58,282 downwards.
CGACCGGCTGGGTTCCCGCGTTCATTTCGTTGGCGGCCTTGGCATTGTTGTCCGGCGTGCTGTCCGCGGCCCTACTGCGCAGCGCACCACCGGGGGTGAACGTGCTCAACGAGTCCATTTCTTTCGCAACCGTGGGCGCGACCATCAAGGAATCCCTGCGGGAACCCGGGACGCAATTGGGTTTCTGGGTTCACTTCGCCGTGCAATTCGTTGGCAATACGTTTGCCCTGATGTGGGCGTACCCGTATTTACAGAACGCTCAGGGGATGGATGCCACTCAGGCCTCCGTGGTCATGACCACGTTCGTGGTGGTCAACGTGGTGGTGAGTTTGGGCGTGGGCAAGCTCAGTGCGGTGTTCGCCAAGCGCCGCTCTGTGCTCGCTCTGTGCTTCTGCGCGGTGATCTACTGCGGGTGGGCGCTCATGCTGCTGTGGCCCGGTGAGGCGCCCACGGCCGTGGTGTTCATTGCGGTCGGCATGCTGGCGTTGTCCTATCCCGCGTCCATGCTCGCTTTTGACATCGTGCGCAGCTTCAATCCGCCCCGCCGCGGAGGCACCGCAACGGGCTTGGCCAATGTGGGCGGGTTCATCGCGTCCTTGGCGGCCATTTATCTCACCGGTCTGGTGCTGGACCTCCAATTCGCGGCGGGGGTTTCACCGACCCTCTACGATGCCGAGGCGTTCCGTCCCGCCATTGCCGCCCAGGGTCTCGTGGCCGCGGTGGGCATCATTGCGGTGCTCATCTGCACTAAGAAAGTGCGCAAGGTGCACGGGCCCCGCTCCGTGTGATCGCGTCCGAGAACCTGTTGGTCCCCTAAGTCGCGGCACTCACACTCCACAGTGCGGTCTCTCGGGTTTCCTTCTTGCCCGGCATGCACAGTTCGACGCCGCCGCGAGACGTGGTGAGCTCGCCTCGCGGATCGTGGGGGCATGACACTCCTCAATGATCCCCAAGAACCCGTCAAGATCCGCTGCGACGAAGACCTCCTGGCGCTGATTCCGCACCAACTGGGATATGAACCGCGCAATTGCGCCGTCCTGTTCATCCCGGTCTCCAGCGGGGGAGCACTGTGTTTGAAGCTGCCCACCCCCAGCGGGACGGAGGATCTTGCGGAATACGCCCAACAACTGACTGAGGTGACAGCGACCACCGGTCACGTGCATCAGGCGACGGTGGTGGTGTACTCGGATACGGCGGTGCTTTCCCAACCCGAGGAGGACTTCTTCCGCGCGGCGTGGCTGGGGCTGGCCGTTGAGGACTCCGGAATGCGCGCCACCGGTGGTTTCGTCGTGGGCCCGGAGCACTGGTGGAACCTCCAGCGTGTCGATGAACCGCAGCCGGTGAGTGGGATCTCCGACAGCCAGCTGAACGCGCACATGGTGGCGCTCGGAAGCTGTTTCAACGAGTTGACCCCGGAACAACCTGGCCAGGTGCCGGATGCGCTAAGGCACCGGTCGTCCGGATTCCTCGACGCCCTGGACCACTTAACAGAGGGACCGGGCGTTTGGCACACCGAGGACGAAGTGCCCGAGGACCACGGTTTCGCGTACGAGGGCACCCATCACGAGTGGGTGGACGAGCAGTGGCACTGTCACTTCCAGGCGCCGGCCTGCTACGAACGAGACCTGCGGCGCTGGCATGATGCCATCGCCGTGATGAACTCCGGAGGAGCCGACTGGCCCTCCGCGTTGTTGAGTCTCACGGATCAGCATCTCGCTCGGTTGGTCATGGCGTTGACCCACAACATCACCCGGGATGCGATCTTCTACTCGTGGTTGACCGGTGACCAGGACCGAGCAGCGCGGGCGCACAAGGGGCTGCAAGCGTCCCTGCGAGAAGTCTTGTCCCTCCCAGCACCCGCAATCGAGTATTGCGCCACGCGCGAGGACGTCGCTGAGGGGCTGTGTTGCGCGCACGCGGTGCTAGGCCAGTGGGAGTCCATTCCGGACTGGGCCACGGTAGAAGCGGCCTATCGAATCCTGGAGGGATTGGACTTGTTGCTGAGCCACGGATTGGAATCCGCGGAGGCCTTCCGAGGGCGGGAACGTCGGTGCTCCATGGTCCACGCGGACGTCGTATCCGCGCGCGCTCAATTGGAGGTGTTCAGGGGACGAGCCTTCACTGCCATGGGGCTCCTGGAGCGCAGCAACGAGATCGCGGAGGGTCGCGAGGGAGCCCGAACCGTGCGGCGTCGTCTGGACATCCAGGACATACCGTGGTGGAGCACCGACCCCCGTACGGCGTGGCCCGGAGACCGTTGGTGGGCGAAACGCAATGACCCTCGCCACGCTCACGAAAAATATTTGTGATGAACCGGGAACAAAACTTGGGGCATGTATGTTGGCTCAACTAGGACCCTTCAAGTCTCAGGAGGCAGAAATGCCAGCAATCCGGGCTTGACAGGGTCATAGGCGTGTTGACCACACATGGTGGCAATGCACCTCGCGACCGGTTCAACGAAAGGTTCTCAGTGTCACCTGCTGCAAGCAAGACCGCGAACGAGTCCACGGTCTCTGAGGAGTCACAGGACTCCGCACAGAAGACCACTCAGGCCAGCACCGGCCGGGCGAGTACCAGCGGTGCGGCAAAGAAGACCACGGCGGCCAAGAAAACCGCCGCTAAAAAGACCACGGCGGCGAAGAAGACGACCGCGGCCAAGAAGACCACCACAGCAAAGCCCACCGCTTCCAAGACCCCGGCGACCAAGTCGACCGCGGCCAAGAGCGCGGCCACCAAGGCTGCGGCTTCCAAGGCATCCGCGACCAAGGCCGCTGCCGCCAAAGCAGCCCAGGCCGAAGGCGATGACACCACAGAGGTCGAGGACACGGAGGCAACTCCCGCCAAGACCACTCGCGTCCGCAAGACCGCGGGTGCCGCACGCAAGTCGAAGACCGCCACGGCAACGGGCACAGGTCGTGGCCGCAAGAAGGCTTCCGATTCCGCGGACACCGCGGACGCGGATGACGAGTTGCTGGCCAACCACGATGAGGCCATCGAGGACGAACGCGACTCTGACGGCGAGGAATCGACTCAGGCCAGCCCGGAGGAAGCCGCTCCTCGCATGAAGGGCCGTGAGGACAAGACCGCTCGCGGGTTCGTGCTCACCACCAACGACGAGGACGACGCCCCGGCGCAGCAGGTCATCGCCGCCGGTGCCACTGCGGACCCCGTCAAGGACTACCTCAAGCAGATCGGTAAGGTCGCGCTGCTGAACGCCGAGCAAGAGGTCGATCTTGCGCTGCGCATCGAGGCCGGCCTGTTCGCTGAACACAAATTCGCGGACGAGCAGGACTCGATGGACGCAGAGACCCGCCGGGCCTACCGCTGGGTGATCCACGACGGACGCCGCGCCAAGAACCACCTGCTCGAGGCAAACCTCCGACTGGTGGTGTCCCTGGCCAAGCGCTACACCGGCCGAGGCATGTTGTTCCTGGACCTCATCCAGGAAGGCAACCTGGGTCTGATCCGCGCCGTCGAGAAGTTCGACTACACCAAGGGCTTCAAGTTCTCCACGTACGCCACATGGTGGATCCGTCAGGCCATCACCCGCGCCATGGCCGACCAGGCCCGCACCATTCGTATCCCGGTGCACATGGTCGAGGTCATCAACAAATTGGCACGCGTGCAGCGTCAAATGCTCCAGGACCTGGGCCGCGAACCCACCCCGGAGGAGCTCGCCAACGAACTCGATATGACCCCCGAAAAGGTCGTGGAAGTTCAGAAGTACGGCCGCGAGCCCATTTCACTGCACACCCCGCTGGGCGAGGACGGCGACTCCGAATTCGGTGACCTCATCGAGGACTCCGAGGCCGTGGTTCCCGCGGACGCCGTGTCCTTCACCCTGCTCCAGGAACAGCTGCACTCCGTGCTGGACACCCTCTCCGAACGGGAAGCCGGTGTGGTGGCCATGCGCTTCGGTCTGACCGACGGTCAGCCCAAGACCCTGGACGAGATCGGCAAGGTCTACGGGGTCACTCGTGAGCGCATTCGCCAGATAGAGTCCAAGACCATGTCCAAGCTCCGTCACCCGTCGCGCTCGCAGGTGCTGCGGGACTACTTGGACTGATCCGGATCGCCACGGTGAGTGAGGATTACTCCATGACGTCCCAGGACAGCCGTGTCCAGAGCATGTTCAACCGGGTCACGCGTAGTTACGACAAAATCAACTCGCTGATGACCATGGGTCGTCACGCGCAGTGGTGTCGGGAGGTTGCCCGGCGCGCGGATCTGACCGCGAGTGGGCGACTCCTGGACATCGCGACCGGCACGGGCGAGATCGCCTTGGCCGCGCGGCGTCGTTACCCGGGCGCTGAGATCTTCGGTGTGGACTTCTCCGAGAACATGCTGGCCGAGGCCCGTGAGAAACCCGGTGCGGACAGCATCGAATGGGAATTCGCGGACGCGCATCAATTGCGTTTCGAGGACCAATCCTTCGACGCTGTGACTCACGGGTACCTGCTCCGTAACGTCAGCGACGTGGAGCGGGTTCTCCGGGAGCAACACCGCGTGCTCAAGCCGGGCGGTCGAGTGGTCGTGCTGGAGACATCACCGCCGCGCGGAGTGCTCAAGCTGGTGCTCTCGGTCGGTATGAGCGTGGTCCTGCCGCTGCTCGGACAGATCATCGCCAAGGATCGCGAGGCGTACACCTATTTGAAGAGCTCCACGCTGGGCTTCATGTCACCCGCTGAGGTCGCGGCGGTCATGGAGCGCGTAGGGTTCCGAGACGTCGACTGGGCCACCAAGTACTTCGGCACCAATGTCATCATGTGGGGTCACAAACCCTGATCCCGTCAGCACCCGGGGGATAGCGAGAGACCGGGGCACGCACCGTGTGGTGCGTGCCCCGGTCTTTGCATTGGCCGTGGGTGCCTCAGGAGGCTCCCAGGTGCTCCGTTTCGTCCTGCCAAGTGGCAGCCAGCGGGCGCAGCTTGTCCTCGTTCTTGCGCGCGTGATGCGCGCAGAAGAGGAGCTGACCGCCGGTGCTTTCGAGGACCACGCGGACATATGCCTGGGCGCCACAGGCGTCACAGCGGTCGGTCGCGTTGAGTTCACGCGTCTCGAGTGTCGCGTTCATTGGATCCTCCTTACGGATACAGGGTCTGTAATCCCACCTCGCGGTGCAATTACGGTGCGCAGTTGGTTTCGAGAATGAACACTGCAGCACGTATCAATAGAACCAAAGGTAGACCTGATTCCTTCCCCCGGGACAGTGGTTTCGCCCACCGCGCACAATGTCGGCGCTGCGGACTAAAGTGGGGGAGTCCCACTCGCGCCTCCGGGCCAGACTCTCGGGAGATTTATCACCGTGACACCCACTCGTTCCGAATACAACGCCCGGCACCTTTCCGTCCTGGAGGGCCTCGAAGCGGTGCGCAAGCGCCCGGGCATGTACATCGGTTCCACGGACTCCCGCGGCCTCATGCACTGCATGTGGGAAATCATCGACAACTCCGTGGACGAGGCGCTGGCCGGCTACGGGCAAAACATCACCGTGATCCTGCACAAGGACGGCTGCGTGGAAGTCCACGACGACGGCCGCGGTATTCCCATCGATCAGGAACCTCGCACCGGGCTCACCGGTGTGGAAGTGGTGTTCACCAAACTGCACGCCGGCGGTAAGTTCGGCGGCGGTTCCTACACGGCCTCCGGCGGTCTGCACGGCGTGGGCGCGTCCGTGGTCAACGCTCTGTCCTCGCGCCTGGACGTGCAGGTGGACCGAGGCGGTAAGACCTACCAGATGTCCTTCAAGCGCGGTGAGCCCGGAATCTTCACCGACAAGGGCGCACCCTCGCCGCACGCCCCGTTCGAGGCGTTCACGGACAACTCCGAACTGCAGATCGTGGGCAAGGCCAAGCGCGGGGTCACCGGCACGCGGATCCGCTACTGGGCGGACGAACAGATCTTCACCCCGGACGCCAAGTTCTCCACGGACGAGCTGGTGCGCCGGGCACGGCAGACCGCGTTCCTGATCCCGGGGCTGCAGATCACCGTGCGCGACGAACGCCTGCTGGCGGGCACACCGGGGGAGACCGGATCGCACACCGAGATCTTCCAGTACGACGGCGGCATCTCCGAGTTCGCCGAATTCCTGGCTATTGACGCGCCGGTCACTGACGTCTGGCGCTTGCAGGGCCAGGGCAGCTTCACCGAGCGCGTCCCGGTCCTGGACGACACCGGACGGGCCAATCTGCAGGACGTGGAGCGCGTGTGCGAGGTGGACGTGGCCCTGCGCTGGGGCGTCGGCTACGACACCACCGTGCGCTCGTTCGTGAACATCATTTCCACGCCCAAGGGCGGAACGCACCTGTCCGGGTTCGAGGCCGCACTGTTGAAAACCATCCGCAAGCAGGTGGAGGCCAACGCCCGCAAGCTCAAGGTGGGCAACGACAAGCTCGAGAAGGACGACGTCCTGGCGGGACTCACCGCGGTACTCACGGTCCGTCTGGCAGAACCGCAGTTCGAGGGCCAGACCAAGGAAGTGCTCGGTACCCCGGCGGTGCGTCAGATCGTCACCAAGGTGGTCGAATCGCAGCTGACCAAGCAGTTCACGTCCAAGAAGCGCGACGACAAGGCCCAGGCCAGCCAGGTGCTGGACAAGGTGGTCGCGGAGATGAAGTCCCGGATTTCCGCCCGGGTGCACAAGGAGACCCAGCGGCGGAAGAACGCGCTGGAAACCTCGTCCATGCCCACCAAGCTGGTCGAGTGCCGCTCCTCGGACGTCGGCCGTTCCGAACTGTTCATCGTGGAGGGTGACTCCGCGTTGGGCACCGCGCGTCTGGCACGTAACTCCAATTATCAGGCGCTGCTCCCGATCCGCGGCAAGATTCTCAACGTCCAGAAGGCGTCGATCACCGACATGCTCGCCAACACCGAGTGCGCCGCGTTGATCCAGGTGATCGGGGCTGGTTCGGGTCGCAGCTTCGACGTGGACGCCGCTCGCTACGGCAAGGTCATCATGATGACCGACGCCGACGTGGACGGGGCCCACATCCGCACCCTGCTGCTCACGCTGTTCTACCGTTACATGCGTCCGCTGGTGGAGGCCGGGCGGGTTTACGCCGCTGTGCCGCCACTGCACCGCGTGGAGATCGTGAATCCCGGTTCCAAGGCCAACGAGATGGTGTACACCTACTCGGAGCGTGAACTGGAAACGCTCCTGGGCAGCCTGGAAGAGCAGGACCGCCGCTACAAGGAGCCCATCCAGCGCTACAAGGGTCTGGGCGAGATGGACGCGGATCAGCTGGCAGAGACCACCATGGACATCCGCCACCGCGTGCTGCGTCGCGTGCGGGTGGCGGACGCTGAGGCCGCTGAGCACGCGTTCTCGTTGCTCATGGGCTCCCAGGTCGCGCCGCGCAAGGACTTCATCGTGGCCGGTGCCGCGCAGCTGGATCAGGACCGCATCGACGCCTGACCGGACAGCAGCGGTCCTCGCACGGTCAGGAATGAGCCGACGCATCGCGACCGGCGAGCGATGGACCCGTTGGCTCCACGAACGGCGCCCCGAACCTTTCACACGGAAGGTTCGGGGCGCCGTCGTTCATGAAGCGGTTATTCAGTCGTCCAGGGGCAGCGTGACCTGCGCAGCCGGGGCGCCCCCGGACGAGGAATCCTCCGCGACCTCCAGACCGGGCACTGGGAGTCCGCCTAGAGCCGGCCCCACGGCGTGCACGGCGCGGTCCACGCTCACTCCGGAGCCGTCCCTGCGGCCGTACTCGTTGGGTAGGTTACGTGCCACACCGGCCGCCGAAACGGCCTTACCCGGCCCGTGGCCCACCCACGCCAGATTCAGCTCGGATTCACCCGTGAGCAGGCGCTGAGCCCGCACACCGGCGGTTGCGCGACCCTTGGCCGGGTACTCGGACAGCGGGGTCACCTTGATGGAGGCCTCGCCCATGTCCGGCAGCTGATCCTGGGACTTGGCTTGGGTGACGACCACCGTGGCGTCGTCCTCCTTGACCGCGCCGAAGAAGATGGCGCGCTCACCGGACGCCAGCTTCATACCGGCGACACCTCCGGCATTGCGACCCTGGGGGCGCACCAGGTCCGCCGCGAAGTGCAGCAGCTTGGCGTCCGAGGACACGAACACCAGCTCGGCGGTGTCCGGGCACGCGGCCACGCCGATCACGCGGTCGCCGTCCTTGAGCTTGATGGCCGGCCACTGATCGAGGTTGAGCGGGTAATCCGGGTTCACGCGCTTGACGATGCCCTGCTCGGTACCGACCGCGAAGACCTGAGTGAGGGGCACCAGACCCACCAGATGCTCGTTCTTGTCCAGGCCCAGGAAATCCGAGGCGAGAACACCGTCCGCGAGGCGTGGAACGCCGTCGAAATCCTGCAGCACGGGAATGTCGATACACGACACGCGCAGCATACGACCCGTGGACGTGACCGCCCCGATCTCGCCGCGCGCGGTGGTCGGGAGCACGCTGGCCAGGGCGTCGTGCTTGAAGCGGCGGGAGGCATCCGCCAGCGGAGTGCGGGCGTTGGTGCGCGCCAAACGACCGGTCGTGGAGACGAACGCCCAACACGGATCGTCGCTGATCTCGAGTGTCACCGACGACGCCGCCTGCTTACGTTTGCCGCTCGCGTCCGCCGCCGAGGTCACGGCCGGCAGGTCTTCGGCTTCGAGCAGCACGGTGCGGCGGTCGTCGCCGTGCTTCTCTGCGACCTCTTCGAGCTCGTCCGCCACAACCTGACGCAGCTTCTGATCGGAACCGAGGATCGCCTCGAGCTCGGCGATTTCCTTGAGCAGCTGATCCCGCTCGGCCTCGAGCTCGATGCGCGAGAACTTGGTGAGCTGACGCAGGCGCAGTTCCAGGATGTGCTCGGCCTGGGCGCGGGAGAGGTCGAAGACCTTCATCAACCGGTCGCGGGCTTCCGCGGTCTGCTCTGAGGAGCGAATGATCTGGATGACCTCGTCGATATCGACGATCGCGATCAACAGACCTTCCACCAGGTGCAGACGGTTCTGGCGCTTGTCCAGACGGAAGGCGGTGCGGCGGCGCACCACCGACAGCCGGTGCTCCGTGTAGACCCGCAGCATGTCCAGCAGGCCCAGGGTGCGGGGTTGCCCGTCCACGAGCGCCACGTTGTTCATACCGAAGGAATCCTCCATGGGCGTGTGCTTGTACAGCTGAGCCAGCACCGCCTGGGGGTTGAAACCGTTCTTCAATTCGATGACCAGGCGCAACCCGTTGGTGCGGTCGGTGAGGTCCACGACGTCCGAGATACCGGCCAGCTTCTTCGACTGAACGGCATCTTTGATCTTCTCGGTGACCTTCTCCGGGCCCACCATGTACGGCAATTCCGTGATCACGATGCCCTGTTTACGGGGCGAAACCTGCTCGATGGAGACCTTGGCCCGGGTCTTGAACGAGCCGCGACCGGTGCGATAGGCATCGCGGATACCCTCCAGGCCCACGATCCGACCACCCGAGGGCAAATCCGGGCCGGGAACGAACTTCATGAGGTCTTCGAGCGTGGCCTCGGGGTTGAGGATCAGGTGCCGCGCACCGGCGACCACCTCGCGCAGGTTGTGCGGTGCCATGTTGGTGGCCATACCCACGGCAATACCGGTGGCGCCGTTGACCAGCAGGGCGGGGTAGGCCGCCGGGAGTACACCGGGTTGCTGGAACTGGTTGTCGTAGTTGGGGACGAAATCCACAACGTCCTCGTCGAGGTCACCCGTGAGCGCCTGGGCGGCCGGGGCCATGCGTGCCTCGGTGTACCGCGGTGCCGCCGGCCCGTCGTCGAGGGAACCGAAGTTGCCGTGGCCGTCCACCAGGGGAAGCCGCATGGCGAACGCCTGGGCCATGCGCACCATGGCGTCATAAATGGCCGAGTCACCGTGCGGATGGAGCTTACCCATGACCTCGCCCACCACGCGCGCGCTCTTGACGTGACCGCGATCCGGGCGCAGACCCATCTGGTCCATCATGAACAGGATGCGCCGCTGCACCGGCTTGAGGCCGTCCCGTGCGTCGGGCAGGGCGCGCGAGTAGATCACCGAATAGGAGTACTCCAGGAAACTGGTTTCCATTTCCTGCGTGACATCAATGTCAACAATGTGCTCGGTAAAATCTTCGGGCAGCTCGTCCTGCTCGGAGCGGGTGGTTGAACGACGTCGGGCCATCTAGCGGCAACTCCTCGAATAATCGGCGTGTACCTGTCGAGAGGTCACGCGGTTGGCTACCCTGAAGTCTATGGGTTCTCACGATGAAGGTTCGCAGTCACCGTCCTACCCCGAATACTGGGAAGCAGACGTCATTATGCGCGACGGTGCGACCGCGCATCTGCGCCCCATCAGTCCGGATGACCGGGACTTGCTCACCGAGTTCCACGGAAAACAGTCCGAGGACAGCATCTACTTGCGCTTCTTCTCCTACAAGCCGGCACTGTCGGAGAAAGAACTGGCCCGGTTCACCACCGTGGACCATGTGGACCGCGTCTGCTTCATTCTGTTGCTCGACGGCAAGATGATCGGAGTGGGTCGCTACGACCGCACCTCGGACCGCGTGGCGGAAGTCGCCTTCATGATTTCCGACCATCACCAGGGGCGTGGCATCGGCTCCATCCTGCTGGAGCATCTGGCCGCCGCGGCCCGAGAGAACGGCATCGACCGGTTCACCGCTGAAGTCCTGCCGGAGAACCGCAAGATGCTCCACGTGTTCGTGGAAGCGGGTTACGACGTATCCCGCCAGTTCGAGGACGGCGTGGTGGTGGTTGATTTCGACATCGACCCCACCGAGAAGTCACTGGCCGTCATGGAGTCCCGCGAACACCGCGCCGAGGCCCGTTCGATCCAGGACCTACTCACTCCCGAGGTCGTGGCGGTGGTCGGAGCGTCGTCGGATCCTGACCACGCGGGATACCACGCGGTCGAAGGCATCCTGAACGGCAGCTACACCGGCACGCTCTACGGGGTGGGGAACACACCGTACGAGCGCGAAGGGCTCACGTTCGTGGCGAGCGTGCAGGAAATTACCGACAAGATCGATGTCGCGATCATCGCGGTCCCCCGGGACGCCGTGGAATCCACCATTGCCGAGTGCGGACGAGCCGGTGCCAAGGCCGTGGTTATCATGACCGGCGGTTACGCGGAGGCCGGTGCGGATGGCGCCGCGCAGCAGCGCCGCTTGGTACGTATTGCCCGCGCTTCAGGGATGCGCGTGGTCGGACCGGCCAGCCTGGGGTTCATCAACACCTCGGAAGAGGTCAGCCTCAATGCCTCGGTCCTGCCGCGCATGCCCAAACACGGGGGACTGGGCCTGTTCTCCCAGTCCGGGGCGATTGGCACCATGGTCTACGGTGCCGCACGCCGTCACAGGGTGGGGCTGTCCAGCTACTTGTCCGCCGGTAACCGCGCGGACGTCTCCGGTAACGACATGATGCAGTACTGGGAGGACGACCTCTCGACCACGGTGTGCGGTCTGTACCTGCAGTCCGTGGGTAATCCGCGCAAGTTCTCCCGTATCGCTCGGCGACTCTCGCGGTCCAAGCCGGTCATCGTGGCCAAGTCCGAGGTCACCGGTCTGCGGCTGCCCCCGGGACACACGGGGCGCACTACCCAGGCTCCTCCCGGAGCGTTGGACGCGATGTTCCGGCAAGCCGGCGTGATCCGTGCCGCGACGGCCGAGCAGTTGTTGGACATCGCGTCCGTGGCCGAAAGCCAGCCGGTTCCCGAGAACAATCGGGTGGCCGTGGTGTCCAATGCGTTGGCGCTGTCCCAACTTGCTGAGGACTCGGCGATCCGGCTGGGGATGGAACCGGTCGTCTCTGACGGCAACGTGGACACCAGCCAGGGCCCCCAGCACGCTCACGACGCGATCATCCAGGCCGTTCGGGACAATGCCGCCCGCGAGGGCGTCGCCAGCCTGGTGGTCGTTCTCATGCCCGTTCCGGGGCTCGATCACCGTGCGCTGGTCGACCAGATCGCCCGCGAGGCACGCACGGCGGAGTGCACCGCAATCGGCGTGTTCACGGGCCAATTCGGCAGTGACGCCAAGACGGCCACGGTGCACACCACCGACGACGGCGCGTCCCTCCCGTGCTTCGATTCGCCGGGTGCCGCGCTTCTCGCGCTGTCCAGTGTGGTCACCTACTCGACCTGGCGCGATCAGGACCACGGGCACGTGGAGATCCCCGAAGACTTCAACCACGATGCCATTGAAAAGTTCCTCGAGAGGCTCAAGCCCCAGATTCCAGGGGACGGTCTCTACGAACTGAGCACGAACGAGACGACCGAGCTGCTGGGGCACGCGGGGATCACGGTCCTGGAATCCGTACGATTCGAGGATCCGGACGAAGGGGTCCAAGCGGCCGGGCGGCTGGGCTACCCGGTGGCCCTGAAAACCACGGATCCGCACCTGCGCCACCGCTTGGACCTGGGCGGCGTGGCCCTCAACATTGAGGACGAATCGCAGTTGCGAGCGGCCATCACCACCATGAAGCGCGCGCTGGCGAGCTTCGGTACCTCCGATTTCGAGGTTCAGTCGATGGCCGCGACCGGACAGACCGTGATTGTGCGCGCGATCGAGGATCCCCTGATCGGACCCGTGCTCTCATTCGGTATGGCCGGTGACGCCGTGAATCTGCTCGACGACTGGGCCCACCGCGTGCCACCGCTGACCGATCAGGATATTTCCCGGATGGTGCGTGCCCCCAAGGCGTCCAAAAAACTCTTCGGACACCAGGGTGTCCCCGCCGTGGACACGAACGGCGTGGAAGACCTGGTCAACCGGGTGGCGCTGCTCAAGGACCAGTTCCCGGAAACGGCATCCATCGATCTCAATCCCGTCCTGCTGTCCGGCTCCGTGGTCACGGTGCTGTCCGCAACCGTCACGCTGGGTGACCCGGGCCAGCGCACCGACAGCGCTCGCCGGGCCATGCGGGGCTAGGTCACCTATCGCGTGTCGGACACGATAGCCGGGCGTTTCGAGCTACTCGAACCCATTGCCAAGGGTGGCAGCGGGGCAGTGTGGCGCGCCATGGACCACAAACTGGAGCGGGAATGCGCGGCCAAGGTGCTACGCCAACGCGATTCGGCCGATCTGCTGCGCTTCGTGCGAGAGCAATCCGTCAAGTTGGATCACCCGCACGTGGTCGCACCTTACGGCTGGGCCGCCGAGGACGAGTACGTGGCCATTGCGATGCCCCTGGTCAGCGGGGGGACCCTCGAGGCAGCGTTGGGGGACAACGGTGCCGTGGCGGACTTCGTGGCGGAGGAGATCGTCTACCAACTGCTTCAGGCCCTGCAGTTCGTTCACGCACGAGGCTGGATCCACCGGGATGTGAAGCCGGGCAACGTGCTCATGGAACCCACCGGTTCCGGGCGGCCATGGGCTCGACTCGCGGATTTCGGTATTGCCGTTCGCGCGGAGGACGCTCGGTTGACCCATACGGGAACCGTGGTCGGGACACCGGGATACCTGCCGCACGAGGCCTACGGACCCATGGAGCCGTCGATCTCCTCGGATCTGTACGCGGCCGGTGTCACGGCGGTGCGGCTCGTGGACCCGCACGTGGATCTCAGCAACCCGTTGGAACCGACAGCGGTGGAGGGACTTTTCCCGGATTCTCCGCAGTTGCGTAGTCACGTGGCGGGTCTGCTGAGCACGGAACCGAAACAGCGCATTGCCGCGGCGAAGATCGCCCTGCACGACTTGGGCGAAGGAGCAGCGAGCCGATCCGACCGCGAATCCCTCACGGCCGAGGGAGAACCCTTCGAGATCTTCGACGTTCTCTCACCCACCACGGAGCGTGAGCTGTCCGTGGTTCCCGATGCAGCGGTGTTGCCCCTCTCGGAGGACGCTCCCACGGCACGCATCGAATGGCACGCCGTGCGCCGCAGGGGAGAGGAACACCCACAGGCGGCAGCCGTGCCACCGATCTCCGACGACCCGTTGAACCCGTTCGGCAGACTGGCAGCCACCGGGGAAACCACCGAAGCTCTGCCACGCCAGGAGACCCCGCGCACTGCCGCTGTGCCGCACGTGGCGAGCGAGGAACCCACGCCCACACCGCGGTCCATTCCGGCCAGGCGAAACACACGGCCCCAACGATCTCGGATGCCCTGGGTGCTCTTGGCTCTGGTGCTGGCCGGTATCGCCTTGACCGCCGGATACTTTGTGGCCGGCCCGGCACTCAGCTCGTGGCTGGAGGATACGACCGGTGGCGAACCCGACGTGAGCCAAACGCCCGAGGTGACCCCAACGCCGTCGCCACCGCCAGAACCCGGCCAGGACGTGACACCGGTGTGCACCGAGCAAGAAGACGGATCGCTGTCGTGCGTGGTCACCCCCTGACCGTGATAATTGCGCACAGAAGCGGCAAGTGAAGGACAATGGACGCATGACGTATTCAGCTCCCGATGGTTCGCTCCTGATTCAGGACATCGGCACGGCCGGGTTCTATCCCCAATTGGTGGAAGACGTGGTCAAGGATTCCCTGGACGGCCGACAGCCCGTCTCCCACCTGGTGCAATTGGAGACCCACTTCAACAACACCGAACTCCACCGACACATCACCGTGTTGGTGCTCGCCGAGGACGTACTGCACATCACCCACGTGGACGATCAGCAGTTCGACGACAGCGGGCGTGACGTGGTCGCCCGGGTGTCCACGGAAACGGTCGGGATTTCCCAGATCCGTTCCGTGACCCTGAGTTACGCCTACCACCAGCCGCAGAACTACCACCCGGACACGCCCATCATGGAACTGACCCTGGCCGTGAGCTGGACCGGAACCCAGCAGCTCGAGCTGTACCCCGCGATGTGCGAGGACCCCGAGTGCCAGGCCGACCACGGTTACACGGGAACCGCCGCCAGCGAGGACGTCGTCATGCGCATCAGTTCCGAGGCGGACGGCAAGGACGCAGTGGAGGGCGCCCGCGAATTCGCGCGCACGCTGCGCCGCGCCAACCTGGCACCCGTGACGGACTCGGGCGCGCAGATCGCCCAGTCGCCGCATCAGCGGCCCCTGACCGACCGCAGGCCTTCCGAGGCGCCCGTGCAGCGCCCTCGTTTCGGACACCGCTTCACGGGGCGAGATTCCGGGCGCAAATCCCAATGACACTGCCGTCTGATTTTCCTGCGCCCCCGCGCTACGGCCGGCGCAGCGTGGCAGACGTGATGTCCTCTGCCGCCGCAGCCCTGGGCGTCCCAGACCTCACGAACTCCCTGGGTTTGCCCAAGGCCCAGCGCTACGTGGTGGTACTCGTGGACGGTCTGGGATCCAGATTGCTCAGCGAATACGCGAGTTACGCGCCTACGCTCCGGAAGGCGCAGTCCTTGGGGGAGCTCGACGCCGCGTTCCCCACCACCACGTCCGTATCGCTGTCGAGTCTGGGCACCGGGCTGACCCCCGGGCAACACGGCATGCTCGGCTACGACGTGCTGGATCCGGCCCAGGACCGGGTGGTCAATATGTTGGGGCAGTGGAGCCCGCAGATCGACCCGGAATCATGGCAGCCGCATCGCACGGTGTTCAATCGGGCGGAGGACACGGTGGACACCGTGACCATCAGCAAGCCTCGGTTCGAGAACTCCGAACTGACCCGCGCGTCGCTGCGCGGCGGTCGCTTCAAGGGCGCCGACGGCGTGTTCGCACGCACCGCCGCCGCCCTCGAGGAACTCCGGGAGGGAAAGCGCGCCCTGATGTACTTCTATTGGGACGAGCTGGACAAGATCGGGCACTCCAAGGGGTGGCGATCCGATACGTGGCTGCAGGCCCTCGAAGAGCTGGATTCCGCAATCAAGCGGCTCGTCCAGAAGCTACCGGCCAACACCCGCGTGATCCTCACCGCCGATCACGGCATGGTGGACGTGGCTCCCGAACACCGTTATGACGCCAGCGCCGTGCCCGGACTGCTCGACGGCGTGCGACACACCGCGGGTGAACCGCGGGCCGTGCAACTTCACATGGAAGCGGATACCGATCCTGAGAAGGTCGTCACTCGCTGGCAGGACCACTTCGGCGACGACGTATGGGTGGCCACGCGGGACGAGCTGGCCTCGGGCGGTTACTTCGGCAGTGACCCGAATCAGGCCGTCCTGGAACGCGCCGGTGATGTATGGGTACTCAGCAAGGAACCGGTCGCCATTTATGACGTTTCACGGCAGGGCGCCAAGCCCCTGAACATGGTGGGTCAGCACGGCTCCCTCACGGATGCCGAACGCCTGATTCCGGCGCTGCTCTGGTAACCACCCGGTGTCTGATCACCGGCCAGGGGGAACGGGACGATTCGACGAGCGCCCAGGTTCGCATCGCGGTGGCGTCGTCCCGAGACCGATAACTGAACACGAAGAGGCCCGATTCGCTGGAGTGCGAATCGGGCCTCTGTGCACTAATTGCTGGGCTTGGGTGTCGATGCCGGCTTGTCGTTGGCCGGCGGCTTCGCCTTCGTCGGCTTGGGAGCGGGCGGCGCTTTGGTTACCGGAGCCTTGGTCGACGGCGGCTTGGGAGCCTGTGTCGGCGTCGACTTCGGCGGCTTGGGCGCCGTCGTCGGTTGCTTCGTCGGGGCCGGGGTCGGCTTCTTGGTCGGCTCGGGCTTCTTGGTCGGCTCCGGTGCCTGGGTCACCGGTGGTGCCGGAGGCGGCGGAACCGGTGCGGGCGGGGGCGGAGGAACCACCGGGGGCGCTACAGGAGGAGGTGGCGGCGGCACGTACTCCTGGACCGGCGGGGCGGTTTCCACCGGGGTGGGGGACGGCGTGCGGCTCGGAGTGGCGCTGCGCGTGGGCGTGGGGGACGGCGATTCGGATTCCGTGGCGAAGTCTGCGGGTTCCTCATCATCCTGGGAATTCGACAGTCCGGTGAAAGCCAGTGCGCCCACCCCCACGAGGACCAGGAGCGCGGCCAATCCGAGCACGAGGGGTGCCATGAATCGGCGGAAACCCCCGTCACCTTCGGGTTCGGTGGAACCACCGGTTGCTTCCGCAGCCGGTTCATCGGCACCGAACAAGTCATCCTGTATGGAATTACCCATGCAACGCGTCCCTCGAATCCATGAATTGCCAGAGCAAAGATGGACCGCTCTCTCCCCTGAGCCCAATCTGCCTTGATGACTCTAGCGTGTCGACGGGAAATCTGCAGTCCCTCGCGTGGTGCTCCCGGACACTAGTTCGAGTTGGAACCGAAGACGATCTCGTCCCAACTCGGCACCGACGAGCGTTTCGCCTTGCCAGTACGGCCGCGCGGACCGGGAGCCCGTTGCGGTTGCTCCTGTGGTTCCTCGTGGCGTTGCGCCGGCTCGATTTCGGGCTCCGTCTCCGGAGTTTCCTGAAGCGTGGCGGACGTCGATTCCGGTGACTCCGACTCTTCGCCCCGGTCGTCTTGAGCGACGGGCTCCTCCGATTCGAGGGTGGCCATCGACTCCTCGGAATCCGTAGCCACGGTGAGCTGAGGGCCTCGACCGGCGGTGACGGCCTCGGGCAGCGACGGCGACGCCGCCTGGTCCGGTTCCTCGCTCGAGGTCTCGTGCTCGTGGGGAGCGTTCGTGGAATCATCCACGATCTCGATGTCTGCGTCCTCTTCCAAGGCTCGGTCCTCGGCGACGCGGGCGGCAGCGGGCTGGATGGGCTGATCGAACAGCGGAGAATCATCTGGCGCGCCGATGGGTCGGGGACGGTTGTCCACGTGCCCCATGCCGCGGCCGAGGATCTCGGCCAGGCGGTCGTCTTCTTCACTGTCCGAACCCAGACGCCGTCCGCGGCGTGACTGCAGCACGTCCAGCAACTCGTCCGCCTGGCTGGCCTCTCGCTGGAGTTGCTCCACCTGGGCGTTGGGGGCCGGAGCATGGCTCACTGCGGGGGCGGGAACGCCCAGCGGCCCTGACTCGTGCGGTTCCTGACCCAGCGCGGTGGCCCAGTCATTGGCCGGTCGAACCGTCTGATTCGCGGGGTTGTAGGTCCACTCCGCGGGACCATTGGTGTCATGGGGTGCCTGGTCGCGATCGGACACGGTGAAAGACAGTTGCAGTGTCCAGAGTTGGTCCTCGCGCTGCCACGCATCCCAGTCCAACGAATCCACCGCAACACCGGTGTTCCGGGCACGATGGCGCACGGTCTGCTCGAGAGTGCGGGGTTCGCCCTCGAACACGGAACGGTAGCCGTCGTGGGAAGGGCTCGTGCCGGTGACTTTAACCTTGAGGGCTTCCCGCACCATGTGACCGCGCTCGGCGAGGATCGGCCATTCGTAACGCTTGACGCGCTCCGGCTCCCATCCGGACTCGGCCACGATGTCTTCCACGCTGGCACCGGCACGGAAACGAGCCTGGATATCGCGGGGGCCGAACTGGCCCGTCACACGGCCACGCGCCGGTGTCTTCTTCCGCGCGTGCTGCACCGCTTGTCGTAACTGCTGATCGATTTTCAGCGAGTAACGCTGTGAATCGGTGGTTTCCACGATGAGGTGCTCCCCGTCATCGTGTATGCCCACCAGGTGCAACTGGTCCATGCTGTCCTTCCTTTACCGGCGGGAAGTAATGCTGTCAGAGAAATTCCTGCCGCTCATGTCGTGCCAGTCTAGTGCTTTCATGAAGGGCCCCGAACCGGTTTCTGCCCGGGCCACCGCATTTTTCGAGGGACGGGGCGGGGTATACCGGGAGCAGTCGTTCGGGGGCGGATCCGCGTGCTGTAAGACACACATTTCGCCGTAGGAGATTCGGGCTGGATTTTTCGCGGTTGATGGTGAACAATCTACGCGACACGGACCCGGCATTTTTCCCAGAAAGCCGGGGTCTCGACACCCACAGCGATCTCGCGAAGACCGGTTGGAGCGGATTCACACATGGCCACAGATTACGACGCGCCGCGCAAGCAGGACGAAGACCTCAAAGAAGACTCGATCGAGGAGTTGCAGTCTCGTCGATCGGATCAGCAGTCCGGCAGCGTCGACGAAGATGAAGCTGCAGCGGCCGAAAGCTTCGAGCTCCCCGGCGCAGACCTGTCCAACGAAGAACTGTCCGTAGTGGTTCTTCCCGCTCAGGAAGACGAATTCACGTGCGGTTCGTGCTTCCTGGTACGTCACCGTTCGCAGCTTGCCGAAGAACGCGACGGCGTGAAGTTCTGCTTCGAATGCATGGGCTGACACGCGGTCTCTGAATCAGCCGTTGAATAAATAGTCCGGGCGGTCACCATATGGTGACCGCCCGGACTTTTTCAGCTCCGCATACCGTGTCGTCTCACGCCGAATCCGTGGGGCGACCGGCGTTGATGGCTCGCGCTAATTCTTCGGGGTGACGGGTTGCGGTGAGCCAGTACGGTGTGGGGTCCACGGGGTCCACGATCTCGATCCGGCACATGTCAGGAATGGACACGCGGAAGTTCATGAATGCGCGGCCATCCAGTTCCGGCCCGCGAGCCACTCGCACGGCATCTCCGCGCAGCGGCTCTGCCTCGCCGACGAAACGGCGTTCGATGTAGGCGCGGCCCACGCGAACGTCCTGATCCGTGACCACGATCCTGGGCGAGCCGAGATGGAGGATCAACGTGATCAAGACCATGATCACGACGGCCGCAATGATGCCCACGGCCATGTTGATGGGGGCCAGGGCTATGAAAGACGCCGCTCCGACGAACAGGACCACGAGCCACATCCACCACGCGACGGTGAGTCGCTCCTGATATTCGACCACGGGCTCGGTCGAAGGATGGTCGGGGGTTACCGGCTCTGAGGCCGTGGTGGCGCGCGGATCGTGAGAGGTCATGGCTCCACTTTCCCACAGCTTGCTAGGAGTCTTCCACGTGCAGACGGCGCCCCATGGTGCACCGCGTTAGAGTGGTGGATTGTGACTGATGTAGCCGGTAACCACACCGTGACCGTGGCCCTCAAGATGTTGGATCCTGAGCTGGCACCCCCGTCCTACGCGACCCTTGGAGACGCTGGGGCCGATTTGCGAGCCCGACAAGAAACCGTGCTGGAGCCGGGTCAGCGCGCACTGGTGGACACCGGTGTGGCCCTTGCGATTCCCCACGGGTACGTGGGCTTGGTGCACCCCAGATCGGGATTGGCGGCCAAGCACGGATTGACGGTGGTCAACGCTCCCGGGACGGTGGACAGTGGTTACCGGGGCGAAATCAAGGTGTGCCTGCTCAACACCGACCGCACGGAAACCTACACGGTGAGCCGAGGGGAGCGAATTGCCCAGCTCGTGATCCAGCGCGTGGAGACGGCACACTTCGAGGCAGTGACAGAGCTGCCCGAGAGCGAACGAGGGGCGGGGGGCTTCGGCTCCTCGGGAACCCACTAGACCCCGGCCACCCATTCACCACGACCCGCAGACAGTAAACGGAGCACACATGTTTGGACGTAAGAAGCGCGGCAAGGACGCCCAGGCGGACAGCGGCGCCGTCGCCGAGACCGAGCCGCAGGACGCACCCGAGGAGGCGGAAGCGGCGTCGTCGCCGGACCCCCGCGCGCTGGGACCGTGGGACGAGTCCGAGATGAAGGGCGAGCGTGAGGACTATGTGGACCTCGGCTGCATCCTGATCAAGCCCGTGTCCGGGGTGGCCGTGCGCATGGACCTGGATGAGCAAACGCAACGACCGCGCGCGCTGAACGTCGACTACAAGGACGGCTCGGTCCAGCTGCAGGCATTCTCGGCTCCCAAGAGCAGTGGTCTGTGGGACGACGTTCGCCGCGAGCTCACAGAGGGGCTGCGCCGTGATGGCGGGCAGGCGACGGTGGCCGAAGGGCCGCTGGGCCTGCAGGTCAACGCGAAGTTCAACGCGACCACCGCCTCGGGCGGTCCCGGCTACCGATTGGCGCGGTTCGTCGGCATCGACGGGCCCCGTTGGTTCCTGCGCGCGGTCTACACGGGTGGCGGCGCCATGCCGTCCACGACCGCGGAGGTCCTCGACGACGTCGTGCGGTCGTTGGTGATCGTGCGCGGACAGGATCCGATGCCCCCGCGTGACCTCTTGCAGTTCAAGGTTCCGGAGAATGCCACGCCCCAGAATCCGGGGACCGCATCGCCCGAACAACCCGTCGAGGACCCGCAACCGCCGGTGAGTGCACCGCGCCGCGGTCCTGAAATCACCGAAATCGGCTGATTGTCGTGGTGACATCCCAAGCCACCGGCGCCATCGACGTGGTGAGCGAGTGCGGCGCCGCCGCACAGGATCTGGATCCGGCGGCGTCGTCGCAACGGCGGCGGGTCATGGTTGAGGGTGAGGTCACCGAGGTGACGTTCTCCCCGGCTACGGAGGCTCCGCGGTACCAAGCCGTGCTCCACGTGCAGAACCAACCGCCGCAGGAACTGGGCCGCGCCGATTCCTACATCAAACTGCTCTGGCACGGTCAGCGCAGCGTCCCAGGCGTCATGGCGGGCACGAAACTGCGGTGCGTGGCCGTGGTGTCCTTCACCGATTCGGTGCCGACCATGTACAACCCTCGTTACGAGATCATCACTCCCAAAAGGATCAACCGGTGAGCCACGGAACACCCCCGCCCCCGGAGCACTCCGGTGAGCAGGAAGACAACGATGGGCCCGAGCGGGCGCAGTCCATGGAACAGGCCATGGGGGACTATGCGGCGCGGGCCGGGCTGAGGCGCGATGAACACGGCCAGCTGGACGTGCTTCACGCGGTGGGCGGCTGGCGCGGGCTGATCGAGGCGGTGCTGCCCGGCCTGATCTTCCTGGTCGTGTTCCTCCTGACCCAGCAACTGGGCATCGCCCTGATTGCGTCTCTGGCCACCGCGGCGGTCTTCGCGGTTCTGCGCCTGGCGCAGCGGCAATCCTTGATGCAGTCGATCACCGGACTGATCGGTGTGGCGGTGTGCGCGCTGTTCGCCCGGGCCGGTGGCCAGGCCCTTGATTACTACGTACCCGGATTCTTCATCAACATCGCGTGGTTCATTGGGCTGTCCATTTCCACCGCGGTGGGCTGGCCGTTGCTGGGCGTGTTCTACGGCTACGTGCGCGGTGAAGGGATGGAGTGGCGCAAGGACCGACGACGCCGCACGGCCTACCAGCGCGCCACCCTGTTGCTGATCGGCATGTTCGCGGCGCGGCTGCTCGTGCAGGTGCCGTTGTACTTCGCGGAGAACGTGGCCGCGCTGGGTGTCACTCGGTTGGTGATGGGCGTTCCGCTGTACGCGTTGGTGTTGTGGCTCGGGTGGATGATGACCCGGCCCGTTCGGCCTCTTCGGGACGGTCCTCGGTAACCTCAACCTCCGGGACGTCCTGGGCCGTGGTGAACATGGCCCGCAACTGTTCCTCACCCTCAGCGGTGGAGATGAAGAACAGTTCGTCCGCACCTTCCAGAACGTCATCGCCGGAGGGCGTGATGGGCACACCATCTCGCAGAATGGCCACGAGCGCGACCTCCGGTGGCCACGGCACCTGGGACACCATGGACGCGACCACAGGGTGCTCCCTCGGCACCGTGTAGGCGGCCAGCGTGGCACCACCGGTTTGCAAACTCAACAGCCGCACCACGTCACCCACTTCTACGGCCTCTTCCACGAGGGCCGTCATGAGCCGCGGAGTGGACACGGCAACGTCCACGCCCCACGCGTCGTCGAACAACCACTCGTTCTTGGGATTGTTCACCCGACCCACGGTGCGGGGAACCCCGAACTCGCTGCGCGCCAGGAGCGAAACCACCAGATTGGCCTTGTCGTCACCGGTCGCCGCGACGACGACGTCCGCTTCCTCGGTCTTGGCGCGTTGCAGCACCTCCAGGTCACATGCGTCACCCACGACCCACTGGGTGCCGCGCAGGTTCGACCGGCCAATCACCTCCGACGTCGCATCGATCACCACGATCTCGTGGCCGTGGGACACCAGTTCCCGGGCGATCGAGGACCCCACGGATCCACCACCCACGACAATGACTCTCATGACCGCTCCCGTCCGTGCCCGCGTTCTTCGGTGGCGGCCAGGGCCACTGCTTCCATGACCTCGTCCGAGGGCGGGCGGGACAGGACTCTGGCCACGTTCTCGACGTCTTCCACGCGCATCATGGCGTGCACGATATCTCCCTGCTGGTAGCTGGAATCCGACGCCGGAAGAATGCCCTCCCCGAACCGTGTCACAAAGGCCACCCGCACCCCGGCCGCTTCTTCAATGCGGTCCAGGTGCAGACCGGACCACGACTCGTGCAGCGGCAACTCTCCCAGCTGCAACCGCCCCGACGCCTCTCGGAAGTCACCCGTGATCGCGTGCTCCGGCAGGATGCGCCGCAACACTTGATCCGAACTCCACCGCACGGACGCCACCGTGGGAATCCCCATGCGCTGGTAGAACTCCGCGCGGCTGGGGTCGTAGATGCGAGCCACGACGTGCTTGACCTTGAACGTCTCACGGGCCACCCGGGCGGCAATGATGTTCGAGTTGTCACCGCTGGACACCGCCGCGAACGCGTAGGCGTCCTCGATGCCCGCCCGGCGCAAAACATCACGGTCGAAACCGTGGCCGGTGACCTTTTTGCCACCGAAGGACGGCCGGAGCTTTCGAAAGGCCCGATCGTCCTGATCAATGACCGCCACTGTGTGGCCGGAATCCTCAAGGGCGTGCGCAATGGAGATCCCCACGCGGCCGACACCCATGATCACAAAATGCGCCATGTCGCACAGCATAATTCTCCGGGCTTCGGGACAAGACCCCCGCGAGGTACTAGCGTGTTGAATCGTGCACCTGTCCCAACTTGCCCGCCGCGTACTCGTAGGTAAACCACTTCACAACGAGCGCGCCGGCGGAACCCTGCTCCGCAACCGTGCGGCACTTCCGGTCTTCGCCTCCGACGCCTTGTCATCGGTGGCCTACGCACCGGACGAAATCGTGCTGACCCTGGCCCTCGCGGGCACCGCGGCCATCGCCATTTCACCCTGGGTGGGAATCGTGGTGCTGGTGGTGCTGATCGTTCTGATTACCGCCTACCGACAGAACGTGCGAGCCTATCCGTCCGGCGGTGCGGACTTCGAAATCGCCTCCAAGAACCTGGGCCGGCCCTCCGGTGCCATGGTGGGCGCGGCCCTGCTGGTGGATTACACGCTGGTCGTGGCGGTGTCCATGTCAGCGGCGGCGCAGTACGTCGCCTCCGCGGTGCCGTGGTTCGTGGGCCATCAGGTGTGGGTGGCCCTGGCGGGTATTGCAATCGTCGGACTCCTCAACCTGCGCGGACTCCAGTTCATGGGACGGGCCTCCACCGTGCCCACGTACGCGTTCGTGGGAGTGGTGCTCCTGCTCATCGTTGCCGGGCTGGTACAGAACGTAACCGGAACTTTGGACCGAGCGCCGTCGGCGGACTACGAGGTTCTGCCCGCCGCGGGAATGGACGCGGGCCTGGTGGGACTGGCCGGTGCGGTGCTGGTGCTGCGAGCGTTCTCCTCGGGCGCGGTGGCCGTGACCGGTGTGGAAACCATCACCAATTCGGTGCCCTATTTCCGCAAACCCAAGGCCCTCAATGCCGCTCGCACGCTGGCCTATCTGGGCGCATTGTCCACCGTGTTGCTGCTGGGCGTGCTGTATCTCACGCGGGAAACCCGCGCGGTCGTGGTCATGAACGCGGACGAGCAACTGCTGATCAACGGTCAGCGTCCCGGCGAAGAGTTCTTTCAGGTGCCGATCCTCGGTCAGCTCGCCCAGACCATTGCGGGTGAGGACTCCGTGTGGTTCTTCGTGCTGGTGGCCGTCACCGTGGGTGTGCTGTTCATGGCCGCCAACACCGCATTCTCCGGCTTCCCCACGCTGGCCTCGCGACTGGCCAGCGCGGCCCTGCTCCCGCGACAACTGCAGTCACGCGGA
Source organism: Kocuria sp. WRN011 (assembly GCF_002295155.1). Lineage (NCBI taxonomy): Bacteria > Bacillati > Actinomycetota > Actinomycetes > Micrococcales > Micrococcaceae > Kocuria > Kocuria sp. WRN011. Next base: position 33,534 of record NZ_NSGI01000014.1, on the reverse strand, counting down.
GACCGCTTCGCCTTCACGAACGGCATTGTGCTGCTCTCGATCGTCGCGGCACTGTTCACGGTGATCTTCGACGCGAACGTCAACAGCCTGATCCAGTTGTACGTGGTGGGCGCATTTTTCGCGTTCACCCTGACCCAGGCCGGCATGGTGCGGCACTGGGCGCGTGTGCGGCGCACTCGCACCTCGAAAGCCACGACCCGGCAGTTGACCGTGCGGCAGGGAGTCGCCGTGGTGGCCCTGATCTTCTGCGCGGCCGTATTCGTGGTGGTGCTGGGAACCAAACTTTCGCAGGGAGCCTGGTTGACGATCGTTGCCATTGCGCTGCTCACGCTGTGGATGCGGGCCATCGGCCACCACTACTCGGAAGTGGACCGAGAACTCGAGGTCGATCCGGAATCACCGGTCCGCGCGTTGCCCTCCCGCGTGCACGCGCTGATCGTGGTGACATCGGTCCGCAAGCCCGTGGTGCGCGCCCTGACCTACGCCCGGGCCTCCCGGCCGTCCACGCTGGAGGCCGTGGTCGTGGACACCGACCGCGCCCGCACCGAAGATGTCCTGCGGCAATGGCAGCGGCTGGAATTCCCGGTCCCCATCACGGTCCTCGCGTCCCCGTACCGTGACAGCATCGGCCCCGTGATCTCCCACGTGCGCAGCATCCGCAAGAAATCACCGCGTGACTTGGTGATCGTCTACCTGCCCGAATATGTTGTGGGACGCGGTTGGGAACGGTTCCTGCACAACCAAGCTATCCGACCGCTCAAGACACGACTACATTTCGAACGAGGCGTCATGATCGCCTCCGTTCCCTGGCACCTGGAATCGGTGCGCGAACTACGACTCACGGAGAATCAAGGATGACCGAAGACCAACCCGACACCGCCGACCAGTTGACGCTCCGGCTCACCGGGGTAGCCCACGGAGGGCACATGGTGTCGCGTTCGCCGGAGGGGCGCGTGGTGTTCGTTCGCCACGGTGCCCCGGGGGAGCTGGTGCGGGTCCGCCTCACGGATCGAGGTGAGGACGCCAAGTTCTGGCGCGGTGACGTGGTCGAGGTTCTCGAGGCCTCCGAAGGCCGGCGGGGAGAGCACCCGTGGGCAGCGGCGGACGCGGTGTCGGCGGCGCGGGAGGAGCGATTGCCCGTGGGCGGGGCCGAATTCGGGCACCTCACCCTGGAGGCCCAGCGCGAACTCAAGCGCTCCGTGGTCGCCGAGCAGCTTGATCACCTTGCCGGAATCGACTGGCGGGGACAGGTCGCCGCGGTCGAGGACGAAACCTCGGATGGCACCGGCTGGCGCACCCGCCTGCACCTGGACGTTGCCGAGGACGGGACCGCGGGCATGTACCCGCACCGTTCCAACGAACTGATTCTGATCACCGACATGCCACTGGCCACGCCGGTCATTCAGTCACTGGCCCCGTGGGAACTGTCCGTACCCGGCGCGTCGCGGTTGGATGTCGCCGCGCCGGCCAACGGGAGCCGCCCGTTGCTGCACGTGAGTCTGCGTGCGCGTCAGGACCCCGACGCACTGGCCGAACTGCGCCGTCACCTGGCCGCGTGGGGGAGTGAGCGCGAGGTCTCGGTGACCGCGCAGTCCCCGGAAGATCGGGCGATCCAGACCTGGGTCGGTGAACCGGTTGTCCGCGAGACCCTCGACATGCCCGTCGGTGAACCGCTGACGTGGCGGGTGAGTCCCACCGGGTTCTGGCAGATCCACCGCAGCGCCCCGCGCACGCTGGTTGACGCCGTGCTCGCGGCCGCGCAGATGGGGTCCGGGGACACGGTGTGGGATCTCTACAGCGGCGCTGGCCTGTTCACCGCCGCTGCGGCGCCCGCGGTGGGTCCGGACGGTCAGGTCTTCGCGGTGGAGGGTTCCCCGGTCACCTCCGCGGATGCCCGCGTGAACCTCTCGGAGCTGGATCATGTGCGGGTCACTCGCGGCGATGTGGCTCGGATTCTCACGGGCCGCATCCCCGCACGACGCCGCCACGGGACCTCCCGGGGTCACAAACGTCCCGCGGTGCGCGCCCCGCAGCCGGACATCGTGATCCTGGACCCACCGCGCTCGGGTGCGGCCAAGGAAGTGCTCGCGGCCATCGACGCCGCCGAACCCCGCACGATCGTGTACGTCGCGTGTGATCCCGCAGCGCTCGGTCGCGATCTCGGCCGGTTGTCCCGGCGCGGGTGGAAAGTGGTCAACATCAGGGCCTTCGATCTGTATCCCAACACCCATCACGTTGAGGCCGTGGCGGTGCTGCGGCGCAATGAATGATCCCGAGCCGAATCTCCCGGTCAGGGGAAGTGGCACAGGCTACACTGTGGGGTGACCGTTCGTGCGCGCCCGGGGTGCTTCTCGCGCTCCGTTGACAGCTGCGAACGCATTCAAACGGTGGCGAGAGGAGTTCCACACCATGACTGTGGACAGCTTTGGAGCCAAAGGCGTACTCAACGTCGGCGGCACCGACTATGAAATTTTCCGACTCAATGCACTCGAGGGGGCCAAGAAACTCCCTTACAGCTTGAAAGTTCTGCTCGAGAACCTGCTGCGCACCGAAGACGGTGCCAACGTGACCGAGAAGCACATCGAAGCCCTGGCCAACTGGGATCCCGAGGCCCAGCCCAACACGGAGATTCAGTTCACCCCTGCCCGTGTCATCATGCAGGACTTCACCGGCGTTCCCTGCATCGTGGACCTTGCCACGATGCGCGAGGCCGTTGCGGAACTCGGCGGCGATGCATCCCGCGTGAACCCCCTGGCTCCTGCCGAGCTGGTCATTGACCACTCCGTGCAGATCGATGCCTTCGGTTCCACGGACGCCATTGAGCGCAACATGGACATCGAGTACCAGCGCAACGGTGAGCGGTACCAGTTCCTGCGCTGGGGCCAGACCGCATTCGACGACTTCAAGGTCGTTCCCCCGGGCATGGGTATCGTGCACCAGGTCAACATCGAGAACCTCGCCCGCGTGGTCATGACCCGCGAGGTCGATGGCACCGTTCGTGCCTACCCGGACACCTGCGTGGGTACCGACTCCCACACCACCATGGAAAACGGCATCGGCGTGCTGGGTTGGGGCGTTGGCGGTATCGAGGCAGAGGCCGCAATGCTGGGCCAGCCCATCTCCATGCTGATCCCGCGCGTGGTGGGCTTCAAGCTCACCGGCGAGATCCCCTCCGGCGCTACCGCGACCGACGTGGTGTTGACCATCACCGAGATGCTGCGTGAGCACGGTGTGGTGGGCAAGTTCGTGGAGTTCTACGGCGAGGGCGTGGCAGCTGTGCCCCTGGCCAACCGCGCCACCATCGGCAACATGTCGCCCGAGTTCGGTTCGACCGCCGCGATCTTCCCGATCGACGAGGTCACCATGGACTACCTGCGTCTGACCGGCCGCTCCGAGGAGCAGGTCGCTCTGGTCGAGGCGTACACCAAGGAACAGGGCATGTGGCACGACCCCTCGGAGGAGATCGCGTTCTCCGAGTACCTCGAGCTGGACCTGTCCACCGTGGTTCCCTCGATCGCCGGCCCCAAGCGCCCGCAGGACCGCATCGAGCTCACCCGTTCCAAGCCGCAGTTCCGTGACGATCTGGTCAACTACGTTGAGGGCCAGGAAATCGTCAAGGACCGCAGCGAGAACGGCACCTCGTTCCCCGCGTCGGACTCCCCGTCCCACGACGCCACCGAGGAGCAGGACGCTTCCGAGCGCCCCCGCGACCACGACGTACAGGATGTCGAAGGCCGAGCGTCCAACCCGATCAAGGTCAACATGGAGGACGGCCGCGAGTTCGAGTTGGACCACGGTGCAGTCTCGATCGCCTCGATCACCTCGTGCACCAACACCTCCAACCCGTCGGTCATGATGGCTGCTGCCGTGCTGGCACGCAACGCCGTGGCCAAGGGTCTCAAGGCCAAGCCGTGGGTCAAGACCTCCATTGCTCCGGGTTCCAAGGTCGTCACCGATTACTACGAGAAGTCCGGCCTGGTCCCGGATCTGCAGGAGCTCGGCTTCTACATCGTGGGTTACGGCTGCACCACCTGCATCGGTAACTCCGGTCCGCTGGAGCCCGAGATCTCCCAGACCATCCAGGACAACGATCTCGCGGTCACCTCGGTGCTGTCGGGTAACCGTAACTTCGAGGGTCGCATCAACCCGGACGTCAAGATGAACTACCTGGCCTCCCCGCCGCTGGTCATCGCGTACGCCCTGGCCGGCACCATGGACTTCGACTTCGAGAACGAAGCCCTGGGTCAGGACTCCGAAGGTAACGACATCTACCTCAAGGACATCTGGCCGAACCCGACCGAGGTCCAGGAGATCATCGATCGTTCGATCGACACCGAGATGTTCACCACCGAATACGGCACCATCTTCGACGGTGACGAGCGGTGGCAGAACCTTGAGACCCCGACCGGCGACGTGTTCGAGTGGGATCCCAACTCCACCTACGTGCGCAAGCCACCGTACTTCGACGGCATGTCCATGGAGACAACCCCGGTCGAGGACATCAAGGGCGCTCGCGTGCTCCTGAAGCTGGGCGACTCGGTCACCACCGACCACATCTCCCCGGCAGGTTCCTTCAAGTCGGACACCCCGGCCGGTAAGTACCTGATCGAGAACGGTGTGGAGCGCAAGGACTTCAACTCGTACGGTTCCCGTCGTGGTAACCACGAGGTGATGATCCGCGGCACGTTCGCGAACATCCGCATCAAGAACCAGTTGCTGGACGGCGTGGAGGGTGGCTTCACCCGCGACTTCACGCAGGCAGACGGCCCGCAGTCCACGGTGTACGACGCTTCCGTGAACTACCAGGAAGCCGGCGTTCCGCTGGTCGTGCTGGGCGGTAAGGAATACGGTTCCGGCTCCTCGCGTGACTGGGCCGCCAAGGGCACCTCGCTGTTGGGCGTGCGCGCGGTCATCACCGAGTCCTACGAGCGTATTCACCGTTCCAACCTGATCGGTATGGGTGTGCTGCCGCTGCAGTTCCCCCAGGGCGAGTCCGCTGACTCGTTGGGCCTGGACGGCACCGAGACTTTCGACATCGAGGGTGTGACCGCTCTGAACGAGGGCGAGACCCCCAAGACCCTGAAGGTCACCGCCACCAAGGAAGACGGTTCCACCGTGGAGTTCGACGCCGATCTGCGCATCGACACCCCGGGTGAAGCCGATTACTACCGCAACGGTGGCATCCTGCAGTTCGTGCTGCGTCAGATTGCCAAGTAAGGCATTCGCGGCCTGACAACCCGGCCGACGGTCCTCTCGAGGATCGTCGGCCGGGTTGTTTCATCAGGTGCCTGTGCAGTGCTGTCGGTGATGACGAGTAAGATCGAACGGTACGTCGGGGCAGACCGACAGTCTGCTGTCGACCGACACCGCACTGACCGATCCCGAATTTTCAAGGCACGGAGAGCACGCAATGACGCTTCTGGAGACCATCAAGAGCCCGGCAGACCTCAAAGGACTGGACGCCGCGGCTCTCGAGCAACTGGCTGCGGACATTCGCTCGTTCCTGATCACGCACGTGGCCGCGACCGGTGGTCATCTGGGACCCAACCTGGGTGTGGTCGAACTGACACTTGCCCTGCATCGGGTCTTCGATTCACCGCGTGACTCCATCGTGTTCGACACCGGTCACCAGTCCTACGTTCACAAGCTCGTGACGGGGCGCCAAGACTTCTCTACGCTGCGCCAACAGGGCGGCCTGGCAGGCTACCCGGACCGCGGCGAATCCGAACACGACATCGTGGAGTCCTCACACGCGTCGTCGTCTATGTCATGGGCGGACGGTATCTCGCGCGGTTACCAGATGACCGGCCAGCACGATCGCCACACCGTGGCCGTGATCGGCGACGGCGCCCTGACCGGCGGTATGGCCTGGGAAGCCGTCAACAACATTGCCTCGGACAAGAACCGCAAGGTCGTGATCGTCGTCAACGACAACGGCCGTTCCTACGCGCCCACCGTGGGTGGTTTCGCCAACCGGCTGCAGGAACTTCAGGCGAGCGTGCAGCAGGGCGTGGACGCCGTGCGTACCGACCGCCGCTACGAGCAGACCATGGACAAGGTCAAGGGTTTGCTCCAGGAATCCGGTCACTTGGGATCGGCCGTGTACCGGGGTCTGCACGGGATGAAGCAGGGCATCAAGGACGTGGTGGTCCAGCAGGGGATCTTCGAGGACCTCGGCATGAAGTACGTGGGCCCGATCGACGGCCACGATCTGGACGCCATGGAACAGGCGCTGAGTAACGCCAAGAACTTCGGTGGCCCGGTCATCGTGCACGCGATCACCGAGAAGGGCCACGGGTACCTGCCCGCCCGACTCGACGAGAACGACCAGTTTCACTCCGTGCCGGTCATTGATCCGTCCACGGGCAAACCGACCGCGACGTCGTCCTCCCGGACCTGGACCCACGTGTTCCGTGACGAGATTGCGGCCATCGCGGACGAACGCGAAGACATCGTGGGTATTACGGGCGCCATGCTCATTCCGATGGGACTGCAGAAGATGCAGTTGGCCCACCCGGATCGCGTGGTGGACGTCGGAATTGCCGAGCAACATGCCCTGACCATGGCCGCGGGAATGGCCTTCGGCGGACTGCATCCCGTGGTGGGGCTCTACGCCACCTTCCTGAACCGTGGTTTTGACCAACTGCTCATGGACGTGGCGTTGCACAAGGCCGGTGTGACCGTGGTGCTGGACCGCGCCGGCGTCACCGGTCCGGACGGGCCCAGCCACCACGGCATGTGGGACCTCGCGCTGTTGCAGATCATTCCCGGACTGCACTTGGCCGCGCCCCGCGACGAGGCCACCATGGTGGAGGAACTGCGCGAAGCCGTGGCCGTCGAGGACGCACCCACCGTGGTGCGCTATCCCAAGGGAACGGTGGGAGCGCCGTCGCCGGCGTTGGAGCGCTTACCGGACGGCGTGGACGTGCTGGTGCGCAATGGCGACCCGACCGAGCCCGGCACCGATCGCCGGGACGTGCTGATTGTGAGCGTGGGTGCCATGTGCGACATCAGCCAGGACGTGTCCGAGCGACTGGCTGCCCACGGTGTGTCCTCCACGGTCGTGGACCCGCGTTGGGTGCTTCCGGTGGCCACGTCCGTGGTCGAGCTTGCGGCGCAGCACCGCATTGTCGTGGTCATCGAGGACGGTGTGCGGGCCGGTGGTATCGGCTCACTTATCCGTCAGGAAATGCGGTCGGCCGGAGTGGATACCGCTCTCAACGAGGTGGGCCTGCCCACTGAGTTCCTGGCCCACGCGAGCCGTGAACAGATCCTGGAGCGGACCGGACTCACCGCGCAGCGCATCGCCCAGAACACACTGTCCTCCGTGCTCGGCACCCGGGTTCCCTATGCTCGACCCGCCGACGAGGAAAAAGTACGCGCCACCCAGACGAGCCAGATGCGGCGGGTGGACGGCGCGTAAGCAGGCGGGCCTGGGCCTTCCGGCCCGGGGGCGTCAAGCCCGGGCCGTTGGAACCGGTCACCCCACGATGATGCGGTCGCCCTGAACCGTGACCGGGTATTCGACGAGTCCACTGGTCGCGGGACCGCCCTGCACATCACCGGTGGCCATGTCGAACGTGGAGCTGTGGCACGGGCACACGTAACTCTTGTTGGCGGGATTCACCACGCAACCCTCATGGGGGCACACGGGGGAGAAGGCCTTGAAGGTGCCCTCGGTGGGCTGGCCCACAACGGCCTGCAGGCCGTCTTTTTCAACCTTGAGACCCTGGCCTACCGGAACGTCCGAGGTCGCAGCTACGTCCACGGGGCTGGTGGGTGCCTGGGGCGTGGCCGGGTCGCTGGATTCCTGATCGGAGCCACCGCAAGCGCTCAGTCCGACCGCGGCAACTGAAGCGAGTCCCGCAGCACCCATCACGCGGCGTCGCGTGGGCAAGCCGGAGGTATCTGCGGTGTCGGACGGTTGATGACGTTCGGTGCTCAAGGGGACCCTCTCTACGGTGTGGTTGCCATCAGTCTAGGATTTCGACCCTGGCAATTTGGTGCGACTGGCCGAGAGCCCGTGCGTCAACCCTGAGGGCCACGGCAAAGATCAGTAGGATGTGTATTAGTCAAGGGGCGCCATGATGGCTGCCTCGAAGGAATGAAAGGAATCAAGATGATCAAGCGTCTCGCTTTTGTCGCCGGTTTCGGTGTTGGTTTTGTCGTGGGTTCCGCCTCGGGCCGTAAGAGCTACGAGTCCCTGCGCGAGAGCGCCATCAACACCTGGAACGACCCCAAGGTCCAGGACAAGGTCGCTGAAGGTACCGACTGGGTCAAGGCCGAGGTTCCCGTGGTGGGCGGTAAGCTCGCCGAGACCGCGCAGAAGGCAGCCGGCACTGTGTCCTCCAAGGCTCAGGAAGGCGCTTCGGCCGTCAAGGACAAGGCTCAGGGTGGTGCCGCATCGGTGAAGGCCAAGGTCGGTTCCAACTCTTCCGATGCTGATCTCCCCAAGCCCGTGACCACCGAGAAGGACGTGGACATGGACGCCGCAGAGCCGGCTCCCACCAAGGACGACATGAAGAACTGATGTCTGTCCGTCACAGACGAGTGGCCGCGCATCCCCCGGGATGTGCGGCCACTGTCATCTGCGGGTGATCTGGTGTGCAGACCTTGTTCGCGACCCGTTTCGGCCCGAACGCAGCGGTGTCTATTGCTGCTCGGATGTGCCGGCACTCGTGTCGGGCTCTGTACCCGAAGGGGAGTCGTCCGCGTGTTTCTCCGCGCGACGCTGGGCTCGCAGTTCACGCCACGTGCGGCCGATGACCGGAGTGACCTGCTCGACCTGCCATTGCCGGACGCCTAGCTCTGTGAGGCGCTGCGCCACGGCGTCGTCCGAGGTGGAGCGGGGCGGCTGCCAGCAGAACCGACGGAGCAACTCGGGCGTGACCAAGTTTTCGGTGGGCATGCCCACGGTTTCCGCGTGTTCCGCCACGGCGGGTTTGATGGCCTTGAGCCTCGCGGCGGCCTCCGGTCGCTTGGTGTCCCAGCCCTTGACCGGCGGAAGTGCGTCCGAGGGAACGTTGTGGGGTACGGGATCTTCCGTCAGCCGCGCCTCCTGGACCGCCGTCAACCAGCGGGGGGCCTCACGGGAAGCGGAGCGGCCGTGGAACCCGGGGGTCGCGAGCAATTGCGGCACCGTGCGCGGCATGGCGTTCGCGGCGGCAATGATGGCCGAGTCGGGCAGTAGCCTGCTGGGGGAGAGGTCCTTGTGCTTGGCCAGGTTCTCGCGAGCGGTCCACAGGTTGCGCACGGCGGTGAGCTTGCGACGGCCACGGACGTTTCCGATTCCGTGAGTGCGGCGCCACGGATCCTTCCGCGGCGGGGGAGTGGGCGCGGTGCGCACCGCCTCGAATTCTTGCCGGGCCCAGTCGAGTTTGCCGGCTTCGACGAGCCGCTCCTCGGTGGCCCAGCGCAGCTGAACCAGGACCTCGACGTCGAGAGCAGCGTAATTGAGCCAATCCTGGGGGAGTGGCCGCTTGGACCAGTCCACGGCCGAGTGTTCCTTGGACAGCGTGAATCCGAGCAGCTCCTCGGTCATCGAGGCCAGGCCCACTTTGCGTAGTCCCAGCAACCGACCGCCCAATTCGGTGTCGAACAAGATGTCGGGAGTCATGTCCAGATCTCGCAGGCAGGGCATATCCTGCGTGGCGGCGTGGAGGACCCATTCGACGCCGCTCAGGGCCTCGTTCACGCTGGCCAGTGATCCCACGGCCTCGGGGTCGATCAGAATGGTGCCCGCGCCCTCACGGCGGATCTGAACCAGGAACGCTCGTTGTCCGAAGCGGAACCCGGATGCCCGTTCCGTGTCGATCGCCACGGGGCCGGTGGCTTCTGCCAGTTGTTCTGCTGCGCGAGCAAGACCGCGTGCCGTATCCACCACGCGGGGGATACCCTCGGCGGGCCCGTTCAGGTGAACCGTTGTGGGGACATGGAAATCCTCGAACCCCTCGACCACCACTTCGGTGGATTGGGGCTCGCGCGGCGGCCTGGCAGATTGATCACTCACGGTGTTTATGAGAATTCCTGACAAATGGATCGATAACTGTTGTACCTACCGTACTGCCACTGAACCCGTCAGTAGGTGTGATCCACTACAAATACGTCACGCCTTCGCTGTACGGGGGAAGTCCCGTGGCGGTGCACAGTAATTCTGACCAGGCTTCCACATGGGCGGCGGCCCAGTTCTGCGGTTCGTACTCGGTGAGCGGAGTCCAGGACGCGCGGACCTCGATTTCCACGCTGTCGGTGTTTTCGCGCAGAGAGCCGAAACCCTTCTCCATGGTGCGCGAGGCCGTGCCGCCCTCGGCCATGTAGCGGGCGCCGCTGCCGTCCAGGGCGTCGGTGAGCCAGGACCAGCTGACATCGGTCAGTAATTCGTCACGTCCGATATCCAGGTCCATGTGAGCCCGGAACCAGCTGACGATTCGGAAGGGCCCGCCCCACGGCTCGGGCCGGGTGGGGTCGTACAACATGACGAATCGCCCGGTGGTGGGCGCCTGGGTTTGCTCCGGACTTCGCATTGCGCGGAGGGTTCTCCGTTGAATTCGGCCCACTTCCGCGGCAATGGAGATTGCGTGCGGTGCCAGTCCGTTCGGCGGCGCGATGCGGGCCAGGGAAACCTCAGGGCGGGTGCGTGCACGACCGAGAGATCGCACTGCCGTGCGAAATTCCTCCGGGGTGCCGTTCAGCTCGCTTACCGCGCTCACAACGCTCACATTAGCCAGTGAGTCGGTGAGGGTGAGGGGAGCCACGCCGTGTGCGACTCTTACGACTTCTCCGAGCCAAGGGTGACTGCGCGGTAGCTTAGTTGACCGCTAGCCGCCCTGCGACTCCGGCACCAACCGCATGGAAACCGAATTGATGCAGTACCGCAGGTCGGTGGGTGTGTCGAAGCCTTCGCCCTCGAAAACGTGCCCCATGTGGGAGTCGCAGGCCGCGCAACGGACCTCCACGCGCTTCATGCCCATGGTCGTGTCTTCGATGTAGCGCACCCGGTCCTCGGCCAGCGGTTCGAAGAACGAGGGCCAGCCGCAGTTCGAGTGGAACTTGGTGGTCGAACGGAACAATTCCGCCCCGCAGGCGCGACATTCGTAGACACCGGTGGTTTCGGTGTCCACGTATTCGCCGGTGAAGGGGCGTTCCGTACCGCCCTGGCGCAGAACCTGGTACTCGGTGGGCGACAGCATCTCGCGCCACTGTGCGTCGGTGCGGGCGGCGGACCGTGCGGAGACCGATTCGTTGGTGGAGTTCTCAGACATGGCTTCTCCGTATCGTAGTTCGAGTTCTTTGATCGTGATGGCCGTGATGGAGCAGGCCTCTGGGTACAACACTTCACCGTCCTCCAATATGCCCGCCGGTGCCGTCCAGGGTGAACATGTCAGAATGACGACATGGCTTCGCTTCTGACTCCCGCCGGAGACGCCCCCGCCCGTTCGTGGCGACACGGTGCCATCGTGGGTGCCACGGCGAGCATCGGTGCGGCGTCCGCGACGTTCGCCCTCTCCAGTGGTCTGGCGGCACTGATCGCACGCCAAGTGGTGGTGCCTCCCAAGGTCGGTGGAAAACTCACCGTGCTGAAGCTCGAGAACGACCCAAACTCCGGTCAGCCGCTCATTACTCTGCCCGCCAACACGGACACCCGCGCCGCCGGAACCTACGCCCTGCGCTTCGACGAGGGCCAGAGCATGGCGCGCATCGGTTTCGTGGTGCGGCAGAACAACAGCACGGTCACCCGGTTGGTCGAGCGGGTCTACCGGGGTGAGTTGGAAGAGGGCAAGAAGGGTTGGTGGACCGGGACGGTCTACGCGCGCCCGGGCGACGCCGGATTCGCGTTCGAAAAGGTGGACGTGGATACGGACCTCGGTCCGGCTCCGGCATGGGTCATCCCCGCGGACGGAAACACTGACCGGACATTGCACGACGGAGTGTGGGCGGTCATGGTGCACGGCCGCGGGGCACAGCGCATGGAATGCATTCGTGGTGCCCGTGTGGCCCAGGAACTCGGGCTGCACAGTCTGATCGTCTCCTACCGCAACGATCGGGAGGCCCCCGCCACCGAGGACAACCGTTACGGCCTGGGTTTCACCGAATGGGAAGACGTCGAGGCGGGCATTGAGTACGCCTTGTCCCGAGGTGCCACGGACATCGTGCTGTTCGGTTGGTCCATGGGTGGTGCGATCGTGCTCCGCACCCTGGAACTCACGCAGTATCGCAACAAGGTTCGCGCGGTGGTGTTGGACGGTCCGGTCGTGGACTGGTTCGAGCTGGTGGCGCACCAGGCCAAGATCCACCGGATTCCGCGCCGGATCGGTCGCATGGCCACGGACCTGATCTCGCATCGGCTCGGTCCCAAGATCACCGGTCTCGCGGCACCCCTCGACCTGCATGCGTTGGATTGGCTGTCCCGCTGGGAGGACATCACCACCCCCACGCTCATCCTGCACTCCACCGACGACGAGGTGGTTCCGGTCGAGGGCTCCGTGCACCTGGCCGAGCTCAGCCCGTTCGTGGACTTCGTGGGTTTCGCCGGCGCCCGGCACACCAAGGAGTGGAACATCGACCGCAAGCGCTGGGAGCGTGCCGTGCGCGAGTGGCTACCCACCAAGCTCAAGCGGCCAGCGGTGCGTACCGCCCGTCCGTCAGCCTGAGCAGGTCCTCGGGGGACAACTCGACGTCCAGTCCGCGCCGCCCACCGGAGACCAGAACGGTCGGCCGGTTCCGCGCGGATTCATCCAGCAGCGTGGGTGACGGAGTCTTCTGGCCCAGTGGCGAGATGCCGCCCACCACGTAGCCGGTCCGGGTCTGAGCCGCCGACGGTGCCGCGAGACTCGCCTTCTTCCAGCCCAGTTCTCGTGCGGCTGCCTTCAGATCCACCGTGGAGCTGACCGGGACCATGACCGTGGCCCAGTTCTTGTCGTGGACGACCATGATGGTTTTGAACACGCACGCCGGATCCTTGCCCAGAGCATGAGCTGCTTCCAGCCCGAACGATTCGGCGCGTGGATCGTGCTGGTAGGGCAGCGCCGTATAGGCAACCCCGGCGGCGTCGAGCATCGCAAGCGCCGCCGTAGCAGCGTGTGATGCCCGAGCCCCGGGGCGGTTACGAGCCACGATCAGCCGGCGGAGCGAGCCGCTTGCTGGTCCCGAACCTGTCGTTTGATCCGGCCCAGCATCGCGGACATGCCGCGCATGCGCAGCGGGGACACCAGCTTGGTCAGCCCGAAGCGCTCGGGCAGATCATCGGGGATGTCCAGCACGGTGGACGCGGGCAGACCGTCCAGTCCTTCGTACAGAATGGACGCGAATCCACGGGTGGTCGGAGCCTCCGCCGGCGCGGAGAAGAAGATGTTCACGCCGGGATCCTGGGTACCCTCTTCGAGCTCAACGGCCAGGAACAGCGGGGACTGGCACTCGACCACCTGCTCGAGGTCCTCCGGGTGCTCGCCGTACCGGGCGGGAAGCTCGGGAAGCGAACGGGAGAACTCGAGAAGGAGCTGGAGCTTGTCAGGTTCCGGAACGGCGTCGAAATCCTCGATCAGCTCTTGAATCTGATTCGGTAATGCGTCAGTGGTCACCGGACACCCTCCGGAGCTTCGCCGCGGGCCTCGCCCTGGGCCACGGGCACGCGCACGGCGTTGCCCCACTCGGTCCAGGAACCGTCGTAGTTGCGGACCTTGTCGAAGCCCAGCAAGTGGGTGAGCACGAACCACGTGTGGGAGGAACGCTCGCCGATGCGGCAGTAGGCGACGATGTCGTCACCGTCGGACAGGCCAACTTCTTCACGGTAGATCGCGTCCAGCTCGTCACGGGACTTGAAAGTGGAGTCCTCCGCGGCGGCACGGGCCCAGGGAACGGACGCTGCGGTGGGGATGTGACCGCCGCGCAGCGTGCCCTCCTGGGGGTAATCGGGCATGTGGGTGCGCTCGCCGGTGTACTCCTGCGGGGAACGCACGTCGATCAACGGCGTGGTGCCCAGGTTCTCCAGGACGTCCTCGCGGTAGGCGCGGATCACGGAGTCATCGCGCTCGACCACGGGGTAGTCGGTCGGAGTGACCTCGGTGGCATCGGTGGTGAGTTCGCGGCCCTCGGCTACCCACTTGTCGCGACCGCCGTTCATCAATCGGACGTCCTGGTGACCGAAGAGGGTGAAGACCCACAGAGCGTAGGCGGCCCACCAGTTGGACTTGTCGCCGTAGACCACGATGGTGTCGTCGCGGGAAATGCCCTTGCGGGACATGAGCTCCGCGAACTGCTTGCCGTCCACGTAGTCACGGGTGTCCGGCTCATTGAGATCCGTGTGCCAATCAACCTTCACGGAACCGGGGATGTGACCGGTTTCGTACAGCAGAACGTCCTCGTCCGATTCGACAACCACCACACCGGGCTTGCCCACGTTATCGGCCACCCACTGGGTGGAGACCAGCCGCTCGGGATGGGCGTACTGGGAGAAATCCTGGTTGTTCTCTGCTTCCACGGGCATGTGGAGTACTCCTCGTGTCTAGACGTGCGCGTCACGGCGCGCGGGACTTGTTTTCCAGCGTAGTGCGCCAGCGGTGGCGAATGCATGCGAGAAAGCCGCAACCGGGCGCTGCAGCGCGCGTGTTCACCACGGGCTGACCGGTAGCATCGGGGCAGGAGCAGTTAGGCTGCTCAGAATTCGTACCGATCAATGCCGTCCGGTGCCCGGTGCCCGTGAATTCGCGGGGGAGTGGCGCAGCGGGCAGGGAGGCCCTTTACGTGAACATGCACATTGAACACCTCGTGGAGCGTAATCCGCGCGTATCCGGCCACGAGTTGCTGGACGGTTTCCGTCCGTCCGAGCGCTTCGGAGAGGTCTCCTTCGACACGTACCGGCCCGATCCTTCCCAGCCCTCGCAGGCCGAGGCGGTCGAGAAGCTCAAGGCCTTCGCTGCAGGCGTGGGTGGCGGCCAGGCCTCCGGCAACGGGTTCTTCTCCAAGCTGTTCGGTGGGGGCGGCGGCCAGAAGGGTTCGCCCGCGCAGGGCATTTACCTGGACGGTGGCTTTGGTGTGGGCAAGACCCACCTCCTGGCATCGCTGTGGCACGCGGTTCCGGGGCCCAAGGCGTTCGGCACGTTCGTGGAGTACACCAACCTGGTGGGTGCGCTGACCTTCCGCCACACCGTGGAGGCGCTCAAGGACTACAAGCTCGTGTGCATCGACGAGTTCGAACTCGACGATCCCGGGGACACCGTGCTGATGTCCCGCCTCATGCGCGAACTGGCGGACGCGGGCGTCAAGCTCGCGGCGACCTCCAACACGCTGCCCGGTTCGCTGGGCGAGGGCCGGTTCGCGGCCCAGGACTTCCAGCGCGAGATCCAGGTGCTGTCCTCCCAGTTCGACGTCGTGCGGATCGACGGCGAGGACTACCGCCATCGCGGCCTTCCCGAGGCGCCTCAACCCCTCGCCGACGACGCCGCTCTGGAAGCGGCTGCAGAGCAAGCCTTCTCGGGTAGGACCGTTGCGATCGACGATTTCGACGCGCTGGTCGTTCACCTGTCCCGCGTGCACCCCTCCCGCTACCGTGCGTTGATCGACGGCCTGGACGCCATTGTGTGGCGCGGGGTGCGCACCATCGACCAGCAGGCCGTGGCACTGCGATTCGTGGTGTTGGCAGACCGACTGTACGACAAGGATCTGCCGATTCTGTCGACCGGTGTGCCCTTCGACCAGGTCTTCACCGAAGAAATGATGGCCGGCGGCTACCAGAAGAAGTACTACCGTGCCGTGTCCCGTCTGACCGCGCTCGCTCGTGAAGGCGGGGAAGCGGCCTAGGTTCCGCAACGACTCTCTTCAAGCACGTGTGCATAGCAAACGGCGCCCCTCGGAATTTCTTCCGAGGGGCGCCGTTCTATCAGCTGTTACTGCTCGTTGCCGCCGCCGAGCTTGTCACGCAGCGCATCCTGGCCCTTGTCGACGTGTTCCGCGTGCTGACCGCCGGTGCGGTCGTCCACGGTGTCTCCGGCCTTGTCGATGCCCTGGTCAACCTTGTCCGGGTTGTCCTCAGCGAACTGCTTTGCCTTGTCTCCAAGTCCTCCGATGTCCACCATTACGGTCTCCTTTCGGTAGATCGAGCCGCCCCGCTCGGGGCGCTGATGTGATCATCATGACTGGTGAGCCAGAGAGTTGGGAACACTTTCTGCGACGACTTCGCGGAGAGGAAACAACCAATGACAGACGGGGTTACTCGTGAGAAAGTGACCCTCGGTCACCCTGCCCACTTGTGCCGCTCCATCGATGCGTAGGATTCGAGGACCTAGATATCTGCACCGTGGTTTAAGCCGCTCGGTGGGCTACTCTTGAAGCTCGGTCGACTCCCTCTCACAGATTTGTGATGAAGCCCCTTGGACTCGACCGATTTTCATACCAAGCGAAGGAGCCAGCGCGCGCCATGACACCTGAAAAGGTTGAACTGCTCCGCCACCCGGCGGAAGCCATCAACTGGAACCGCATTCAGGACGACAAGGACCTAGAAGTCTGGGATCGCCTGACCTCCAACTTCTGGCTCCCCGAGAAGGTGCCGCTGTCCAACGACGTCCAGTCCTGGAAGACCCTGACCGAGCAGGAACAGGACCTGACCATGAAGGTCTTCACCGGTCTGACCCTGCTGGACACCATTCAGGGCACCGTGGGCGCTGTGTCGCTGATCCCGGACGCCAAGACCCTGCACGAGGAAGCGGTGTACACCAACATCGCGTTCATGGAGTCGGTGCACGCCAAGTCATACTCCTCGATCTTCTCCACGCTGTCGTCCATGAAGCAGATCGATGAAGCGTTCCGCTGGTCACGCGAGAACCCGTACCTGCAGCGCAAGGCCGAGATCATCATCAAGTACTACAAGGGTGATGACCCCCTCAAGAAGAAGGTTGCCTCCACGCTGTTGGAGTCATTCCTGTTCTACTCGGGCTTTTACCTGCCCATGTACTTCTCTTCGCACGCCAAGCTGACCAACACCGCGGACCTGATTCGTCTGATCATCCGCGACGAGGCGGTGCACGGTTACTACATCGGTTACAAGTATCAGCGCGGTCTGGTCGAGGAGACCCCTGAGCGTCAGGAAGAGCTCAAGGCGTACACCTACGACCTGCTGGACGAGCTCTACGAAAACGAGATCGCCTACACCGAGTCCCTCTACGACACGGTGGGGTGGACCGAGGACGTCAAGAAGTTCTTGCACTACAACGCCAACAAGGCGCTGAACAACCTGGGTTACGAGGCGTTGTTCCCGCGGGAAATGACCGACGTGTCCCCGGCGATCCTGTCGTCTCTGTCCCCGAACGCGGACGAGAACCACGACTTCTTCTCCGGCTCCGGTTCCTCCTACGTGATCGGCAAGGCCGTGAACACGGAAGACGAGGACTGGGACTTCTAATAGTTTGTGAGATCCCGACCTATCTGAGCAATCCGGCCCTATGTGAGCAGATCGGCCTCCCGATCTGAGCATTGCTCAGATGTCGTGATATCACGGTCCAACTGACCTCCTAGCCTTACCCGATCCCGGCGATTTGGTGACCCGATCGCCGGGATCGGGTAGTTAAGGGGCCGAGCCGGGATGCTGGTGGAGTCTAGACAATTTTTAAAAGTAACTTAATCTGCGCGCAATGCACGAATGGTATTTCCTGTGCAAATTTTCAGATGAGGATTAACTCGGGAAGCCGCACAAAAACCTAAATAAATCTAGAGATATGAAGTGCGACCCAGGACTAGAATGTTCTAACTGACGCTCGCCTTTGGAGGCGTGTCTGACAGGTGGGTGACTGATTATCTGAGTTACGCGGTTTCTCCGATATCGTCCCCGGGTGCTGGGAAATCCGAGCCCCCGAATCGATCGACGACCGCGAAGATGCGGTTGACTGTGTCCTCGGCGAATAGGTCCTCGGGCCCGTGGGGTGCGATCTCCGTGTACGGAGGCTCGTAGAGCGTCGCGGCGTCCATGCGGCCGCCGCGGGTGAGCTGGGCGATGAGCATGTGCAGCAGTTTCAGCTGACGCGTGTTCAATGTGCTGTCGGAGATAAACTCGGCGAACGCCTCCTGGACAGCTTGCGGGTCCAGGCCGACCAGCGAGCGGATGAATCCAGCGAGGTCGCCCGCGGTGGCGCGTTCCAGGTCCTCGCGGGATCCTGCGCCGCTTTCCATGAGCATCTTCTCGAGTGCTGCCAGGTCGAGGGCCGTCAGCGCTCGTCCGTGGCGCAGTCTTTGCATGGCGATGTGGTCGAGGTGTCCTTGCAGATGGAGCGCCACACGCTCTCGGTAGTAGGACACGTCGAAAGTTGTCTGCTTCACGCCCTGCAGATCGATTTCGGTGAGTTCACCGCGGACGTCCTCGAAATTGGTGTAGACGAGGTTGCGCTTGCGCCTCTCAATCAGGGGCACGAGGTCTCGTAGCTTGCGCCTGACCGTTTCGAGCCAGAGAGGATCCACGGCGGTCCACGTACCGTCATCGGAACTCATCTCCACGACGGCGTCGATCACGTGTAGCTGCGCCGCGATTCTTGGGATATTTCCCTGGTCCTGGAGCGCCGAAGCGATCTTCACCAGCTGCGCCCCGAGCCGTGCCAGGCCGGCTGTGTCGCCGTTCAACGCCGCAAGCTCGGTCTGCAGGACGAGGAGATCGAAGCGTCTGGACTCTTCCTCGCCTTCGCCGGGCACCACGGCGGCCAAGGGGGCGATCTCCTGGTCAGCGATGGCTGCGTCGGTGTCGGTCAGGTTCTCCCATGTCGAGTCCTGGGCGAAGCGCTCCACGGCCGCCACATGGGGCCTGACCAGAAAGTTGTGGCGGGGTAGTCCGCGCATGGTCGAGCCTAAGTGCGACACGAGATCCGTGCGGAAGCCACTGTCGTATCCGGTCTCCGCGGCCGCCCGGAGCAGCTGGACCCGGGTTGCAAAGGTCCGTGTGGCTAGCGATCGTCCCAGCACGGCGTCAGGTGCGGAGAGCCCGGCGTTGAAGAACTCGGCGTTGCCGCACACATCGAGGATGAGGAAGTCTGTTTTGGGCTGGCCGGGGCCGTAGAGGTCCGGCTGAAGCCGGGTTCCGCGGCCGACCATTTGCCAGAACTTTGCCTTGGACCGTACGGGCTTGAAGAAGACCAGGTTCACCACGTCGGGCACGTCGATGCCGGTGTCGAGCATGTCGACGCTGACAGCGACCTGCGGGTTCTTGGCGGAGTCGGAGAAGTCGTCGATGAGCCGTTGGGCGTAGTTCACGCTGTGGGTGATGACCCGGGCCAGGTTCCCTGCTTGGGCAGGATAGTTGGCGTCGAAGCGCTCGACGATGAACTTGGCGTGGTCCTGGTTGCGGGCGAACACGATCGTCTTGCCGAGCTTGTCGCCGCCGGCGACCTTGTGTCCGCGTTCCATCAGGACTTCGAGCACCTTGTCCACGGTGTCGGTGTTGAACAGCCACCTGTTCAGTTCCGGGGCGGCGATCTCGTCGGGAACCAGTCCGTCCTCGTCCCATTCTTTCTCGTCCCACTCCGCCTGCTCTTCGGGGGAGAGGTCGTCGTAGCGGATGCCTTGGCGCATGAAACCGACTGGCACGTCGATCACCCGGGGCGACACGAGGTAGCCCTCGGTGACGGCCTCGTTGAGCTCGTACGCGCTGGTGGGATTGTTGTTCTCAATTTCGAACAGGGCGTATGTGTTGCGGTCGACCTCGCTGTGCGGGGTGGCGGTCAGCCCGATCACCAGCGCGTCGAAGTAGGCGAAGATTTGGCGGTACTTCTGATAGACGGAGCGGTGGGCTTCGTCTACGACCACAAGGTCGTAGTAGCCGACCCCTCGCCACTCCGGACCAGTCACCTTTCCCTCGGTTGAGGCGTTGATCAGGTTCATCATCGTCGGATACGTGGAGAGGTGGATCCGGCTCCCCGACCCCTCGTCGGTGCCCAGGATCGCTGGCGAGGAACCGGGAATGAGGTTTCTGAAGGCGCGGGAGGCCTGCGTGACCAAGGCGTTCCGGTCGGCGAGGAACAGTACCCGTTTGACCCACCGGTTCTCGCTCAGCAGCTGGGCCAGTGCCACCACGGTGCGGGTCTTTCCCGTGCCGGTGGCCATGACCAGCAGTGCTCTGCGGCGCTTGTCGGTGTCGAAGACCTCCGCCACGGCGCGAATGGCTTCCTGCTGATAGGGGCGATCGGCGATGTCGGCGGGAATGGGTGCTTCGGCCAGAGGCTTACGCGAAGATCTGCGGTCGACCATGAGCTGGAGCTCGTCCCGGGTGTGGAAGCCCAGGACCTCCCGCTCGGGGTAGACGGTATCCTCCCAGAGCCAGTGCCGGTACCCGTTGGAGTAGTAGATCACCGGGCGCTGCCCGTAGGCGCGCTCGAGGCAGTCGGCGTAGTACTTGGCCTGCTGCTGGCCGGCGTGGGAGTCCTTGGAGGACCGCTTGGCTTCCAGCACGGCCAGCGGCTTCCCGTTCGCACCCCACAGCACGTAATCCACAGCGCCGTGCCCGTCCAGGGTTCCGGCTGCCGTCGGCATGGTGTGGACCGGGAACTCGCGCACATTCGGCGCCGCGACGTCCCAGCCGGCCTCGGCCAGATAGAGGTCGATGTATTCGCGGGTCCCGGCCTCGGTGTAGTCGTGCTCGTCCGGGATCTTCTCGTTGGCCTTTTTCGCGGCCTCGATTTCAGCCTGTAGCGCCTTGATCCGGACCTCGTAGCCGGCCTCTTTGCGGGCCGCGTCCTTCAGCGCGACGTCCTTCGCGTCGAGCTTGCTGGCAAGGGCCTCCGCTTCGGCCCTCGTCAGCTGCACGACGCCGGAGGCCGGCTTCGGCGCGAGCAACGCGGGATCGAAGGTGGCGCCCGAGAGGGGCCGGGCGGCAGGGTCCGTGGCGTAACGTGTGGCTAACCAAACGGTCACGTGGAACAGCTCGGAAACGATGCGGCCGGAGATCTGCGTGCTGACCGGCTGGTTTCCGTGGATGCCTTTGTTGCCGACCCTGCGAATCGCGTGCATCTTGTCGCGGACCATGGCCGGGACCAAGGCTTGGAACCGTTGCTCGGTCAGACGATTGTTCAGGTCGTCTTTCAGCGGCACGCGCAAGGTCGGGTCGGCCGTGTATAGCCAATCGACCATGGATTCCAGCGCCCGCCGAGCGTAGAGCAGTGAACTCCGTGGATCCCGCAACGCGTAGGTTTCGGCGGCTCGAGCGTCGCTGAACACGCCGGGCCACTGAGTGGACAGGAACCCATAATTGGATACGCGTCCACCACCGCTTGCGTCCTGCTCCATTCCCTACCCCTCAGCCGCGCTAAACAACCCGATCTCCCGCTCTTCAATCATTGCAGGTGGTGGTTTCCCTGGGCGTAAGCACACGCGAGGAACAAATGACAGTCGGCCGAGGCTGGCACTGGTCTACTCGAAGAAGTCCTCGTCGATGTCCACCACGTCGTAGCTCTGCTTCACCTGGACGCCGACGCGGTACTTAATCATCAACGTGACCAGGCGCTTGCCATCGATGAGGATCACCCTGGTTTGAATGCTCTTCGCATAATCGCGGGCGTTCTGGGTGAAGGTGCTGGTGGTGATGAACACGCCGCGACCAGCTCCAAATCCGTGCAGCGCGCCGATGAACGCCTGGATCGTCTCGCGGCCGATGCTGTTGCCCTCGGCGTAGCGCTTGGCCTGTACATAGACCTGTTCGAGGCCCAGTGCGTCCTGGTCGATCACTCCATCAACGCCTCCATCGCCGGAGCCGCCGATGCGCCGTCCGCGCTGCTCGGCACCGCCATAACCCATGGCCAGCAGTAACCGGACGACCGCCTCCTCGAAGAAATCCGGGTGGCTGTCTCTCAGCCTTCCCAGTAGGGAGTCACCGACGTCAGTCGTGATGCGGTTGATACCGGCTTCGATCTGCTCAATTGGGTCGGCCGAGTCTGGCAGGGACTCCTCCGGCACGACGGCGGCATCCTTCTGCACATGCGGCCAGTAGGGCGCGAAGATTCGGTTCGCCTCGGAAAAGCTACCGATGCCCTCGGGATGCTCAGCGAGCCAAGCCCGACCCGCCTCGGTGATTCGGTAATTAGCCCGGACGGGGCGTTCGATCCAGCCGGCCTTGAAAAGGTTGCTAATGGCCCAGCCGATCCGCTGTTCCGAACGTAGCCCGCCGGAGTTGAGCGTCTCGGCCCGGGCCGCTTCCGAAAGGTCAGCCGCGTCGATGGCACGACCCACGATGTCGCGCCGATGCAGCGTGCTCCCGTCCGACAACACCGCCAACACGTGCCGCACGAAGACAGGCCAGATCGGCACCTCAGACTCCAACGGCTCGGCGTTAACTCCGGCCATCACAGTTCACCCTTGAACGCGCTGTCCTGCAGGGATCGGAACAGGTTATCCAGTTCGGTCAGCTGAGCGCGGTGCGTCACCTTCAAACGTTCGACGGAGGAAACGCGGCTCGTGAATTCGTTCTGCAACTGAACGGGAGCCATGCGAACGGGCATCGCTGCCAACTCGGTGATTTGAAGGTGCGGGATTGAGTTCCCTTTCTTCATGCCTTGAAATTTCCGCTGTACTGATGAGTGGGAAATAAGACCCTGAACGTATCTAGGAGTGACCCTACTTTTCTCGAGCTGGATTAGAGCGACCGACTGATTTATGCAGATGGGTTCGATCTCGACCACCGCCGATCGGCCAATTGTGCCGTCCTTAGTAATCAAGACATCCCCGATCTTAGGCTTCGACTTATCTGTGAGCGCCTCGAACTCCTTTGGGTCTGCGTAGTGGACGTTCTCGACATCCAGAACGCCTCGCTGAACGTTCTTACCGGTTAGGATCGGGATTCCTTCGTTTAAGTGCTTCATTGGAGAAGTAAAACCATAAGTTATGCGCGTAGTCATTTTAGAAAATGGAACGGCCTCTTCGGCGTTTACCTCGAGCGGATCCCCGAACATCTCGTGGAAGATGGCCTGGCTGAGGGTGTCGAGGTGGGCGATGGCTGCGCGGCGCTTGGTGCGCAGGGTTTCGGCCTTGTCGAGAATGCAAGCGATGCGGCGTTGCTCGTTCTTGTTTGGCAAATTAACTCGGAGTCGGTAGACATCATCCCTGTTGAGTCCGGGCACGGCCGCCGACTTATTCATTGTGTGCAGCGGGAGGCTGCTCAGTAATCGAAATAGCCACCGGAGATTTTGGTTGGTGCATGTGGCGTCCACATAGTAGGTGGTATCAATGGGCCAGCATTTCGTTTCCGAAAAGTAGGCCGAACCGATCGACCCCTTGCGTCCAATCACTACAGCTGCGCCATTCGTCACGGCATCGTCGTGGTAGCCGACACGCCCCCCGGAGGCGTACACCGGGTTTCCTTTCCCGGACCGGTTCTTTGCGCTCAAAGCTTTTCCGTAGCGCAGCTCGAGAATTTCGCCGAGTGCCACCTCCTTCACTTGAGAAGGCCCTTCAGCTCTGCGAGACACCTGGCGATGTCTTCATCGAGCTCTTCAACGTCGGCGATGACGTCCGCGGGGGGGCGGTGCGCGACCTCGTCGTATTCGATCTCCTTATACCGGTTAATCGACAGGTCGTACCCGTTCTGCGCGATTTCCGCCTTCGGCACCACGAAAGACCTGTCGATACGTGCGCGGGTGAGCTCCGACCTGGCGCGCTCTTCACCGAGCTCGCCGCGGAGGGCGCGCCACCGCTCGAGCACGTCGGGCAGGTCGCTGGTGTCCAGTGGGGTGCGCTTGTCGTCGAGGCTGAAGCCGTCGGAAACCACGTCGTAAAACCAGACGTTCTCGGTGCCGCCTGAGTTTGTGCGGGTGAAGAACAGCACCGCGGTGGACACGCCCGCGTAGGGCTTGAATACCCCGGACGGCAGTTTGATCACGGCTTCTAGCAGCTGGTTCTCGACGAGTTCTTTGCGCAGCTGCTTGTGCGCGTTGGAGGAGCCGAAGAGCACACCGTCGGGCACAATGACTGCGGCGCGGCCACCGGGCTTGAGCAGGCGCAGGAACAGGGCCAGGAACAACAGCTCGGTTTTCTTGGTTTTGACGACCTTGAGCAGTTCCTTGGACGTGTTCTCGTAGTCGAGGCTACCGGCGAAGGGTGGGTTGGCCAGGACGACGTCGTATTTTTCCTCATCTGCTGAGTGCAGGTCGGCGAGGGAGTCGCGGTTTTCGATGACCGGGTTCTCGATGCCGTGCAGCAGAAGGTTCATGGCGCCGATGCGCAGCATGGTGGAGTCGAAGTCGAAGCCGTGGAACTGCTCGTTGTTGAAGAACGCGCTGTGGGTCGGGTCGAACATTAGGTCCGGGTTGTGTTCGCGGAGGTGTTCGCCGGCGGCCATGAGGAAGCCGCAGGTCCCGGAGGCCGGGTCGCAGATCGCCTCCATCGGCTTCGGGTCGCGCATCTCCACGAGGAGTTTGATGATGTGGCGCGGGGTGCGGAACTGGCCGTTGGTGCCGGCGGTGGCGATCTTGGAGAGCATGTACTCGTAGAGGTCACCCTTGGTGTCGCGGTCCTCCATCGGGAGGCGATCGATCAGGTCCACCGCTTTCTGCAGCAGGTGGTCCTTGGTGATGGTGAAGCGTGCATCCTTCATGTGGTGGCTGTAGGAGGAGTCGCTGCCATCGGACTGGCGGGTGAGTTCCTCGCGCAGGAAGGGGAAGATGCTCTGGTTGAAGACCATGAACATTTCGGTCTTGCCGAAGTTCTTGAACTTCGACCAGCGCAGGTCCTGGTAGGAGCGGCCGAACTCGTCCTTGCCCTCGGGGAAGATTGGGCGCTCAACGCGTTTGCCCGTGCGGGCGGCTTTGCGTTCGGCGGCGATCTGGGCGTCGTCCAGTCGTTTGAGAAAAAGAAGGTACGTGATCTGTTCGATCACCTCCAGCGGGTTGGAGATACCTCCGGACCAGAAGGCGTTCCAGACGCTGTCGACTTGGGACTTCAGTTCACCAG
This sequence comes from Kocuria sp. WRN011, assembly GCF_002295155.1. Classification (NCBI taxonomy): domain Bacteria; kingdom Bacillati; phylum Actinomycetota; class Actinomycetes; order Micrococcales; family Micrococcaceae; genus Kocuria; species Kocuria sp. WRN011. The sequence goes on along the minus strand of NZ_NSGI01000014.1, from coordinate 8,628 downwards.
TAATCACGGCCGTCAGCCTAGCCGCTAGGGCTGACGGTCCTGCCCAGCTGCGGCCGGTGAGACCGGTGGTGTCTCCTAACGGGATCAGCTGAGCCTCCGTAGTGCTCCAGCCTGAGTGCCTCAATGCCTGGAACTACGCGCCGGCGGCCATGCAGCTCAGGAAGTCTGGCTGAAAACCACTCCGGGGAGGGCATTTTCTATCGCGGCGAGATGGTGAAGCTGGAGCGTGAGATCGCCTCGCAGAAGCTTGGTCAAGTACTGATACTCAATGCCTGCCTGGTCCGACAGTTGCTTGAGGGTCATGCCGTCGTCGTCCAGGCGACGGCGGATGCGCAGGCAGTAATGATGCTGCAACAAGGCAGTCCGGACCAAGGAGACGTCGTCGTCTTCGGTGTCGCGGACAGTGGCTCGTGTCGACCGCCCGAAGAGCTGGGGGTTCTCGAGCCAGTCCTTGGGTCGCGGTGAGCTCGATGGGTCTTTCATGACCCCGAACCTACGGCCGCACATGGCGGCTGACCTGGATTGACTCGCTTAGTGACCTCATTCCTAGCCAGGCTGTAGTTACTCACTAGATACTATAGGATACTGGATGACTAGATTGCGGTTCTAGGCCGTTTCGCTCCAAGTCATGTCTAGATCGACTCGTGCGACTGTCACGGGCGGAAGGAACGCAATGAAGATTGACCTGGCGGACCCGTACCGGCACGTGGTGTCGACGGATCGCTACCTTTTGCTGTGGCAAGAGGAGGAGGTGACCAAGCAGAAACAGATGGGCCCTGGCCTGTCGATCATGGAATTCGAGGACACCCAGCCGGTGCGGGCGGGCCACAGTTACCAGCATCGTCGGCATTACGAGGGCATGTACCCGGTGATCTCGACCGGACAGGTGGTCTGGTACGAGTCGATGCTTGAGTTGCAGTGCTTGATGCAACTCGAGCATGCCGGGGACCTCGCCGGGATCTCGACCCAGCCGTTCTGCTTGGTCGGTCCGGACCGCTTCCGGCACTACCCGGACTTCTTCTACCGTCGTGGTTTTGACGGTGCGGGTGTGGTGGTTGACGTCCGGGCCGCCGACCGGATCGATGAGGGCACGCGTGCACGGTACGAGTTGACCGCTGCCCTGTGTCGCGAGGTCGGTTGGGCGTACGAGGTCATGCATGGGTTGACCAGTTGGGCCGCCATGGATCTCGAGTGGCTGTCGGCGTTCCGGCACCCGCGATTCGCTCTCGCTGACCCAGTGCTCGAGCGCCTTATGCCATACATCACCAACCCCCGGCCTTTCGATGATGCCGCCAGGTTGATCGACTTTCGAGCGCCGGAAGCGGGCAAAGCCGCTCTCTACCACCTGATGTGGACACGTGAGGTGGTCACAGTCTCGGACGGTCCGTTGTACGAGGACATGCTGATCATGGCCGCGGAGGTGGCGGCGTGAGCAACATCAACGGATTCCGGCTGGGCGACATCGTGCTGTTCCACGATCAAGAGTGGACGATCGCCACGATCGCTGGCACGGTTTTCGGTCTTCGGGAGGTTCTGTCGGGGGAGGCATTGTCGACCACCTTGACGGAACTGGTGCACGCCATCGGTCGGACTGACCTGCTCCATTCCTCCATGTCCGCACTGAGCGCGCTGCATCATGCCGATGAGGCAGTCCTGTTGCTGGCCGAACACGTACGTGAGCTGGTCGACGGTACAGCACCGGGTGGGCTCGAGCCTCGTCCCGAATACGACCTCAGCCTGCCTCAGGGCAAACGTAATGCCCGGAAACTCGACGAACTCAAACACCTCGGGATCCTGGTCGGCAATAGCACGCTGCGCCGGTACATCGCTGCGTACCGGAAGATCGGGCCTGCCGCGCTGATCGATGCTCGGTCTACGCGGACATACCTTCCCCTGGACGGTGTGGCCGATGAGGTCATTGCAATCTGCGATCAACTGGTCCGTGAACGTGTCCGCAGCTCATCGACGACGTGGACCAACCTCGCCGCAGAAGTCCGCAAACGCTTCCTGGACCAGTGGCCCGACAAGCTCGCTCTGCTACCGGGGAAAAAGAAGGTCATCCAGGTGCTCCAAGAGCTCTCCACCGACCTCGACCCGACAGGCTCCGCCAAGAACAGACAGACCGCCGCGAACTCGCCGAAGCGGGTGTTCAGCCAGCGTCCGGCACTCCTACCCGGAGGCGAGGTCCAGGTCGACTCAAGCCCCTTCGATGTGATTGTGCGGATGCCCAACGGGAGGCCCGGAAAGGTCGAGCTGACCATCATGATCGACAAGGCCACCAGGTCGATCATCGCCATCAGCGTGAAGACAAAAAACACCGGCACCGACGTCGCCGCGATGCTTGCCGACGCCATGACGCCTCATCCGCTGCGTCCGACGGGCGTACCGGCCATCGACACGTGGCGCCTGCGTCGGATGGAGCTGCCGTGGGCGAAGAATCTCACCCATGAGCAGAAGGCCGAGCTTGATACGGCCCGGCCTGCAATCGCGATCAACAGGCTCGTGACTGACAACGGCAAGGACTACCGCTCTGCGGTCGTAGAAGCCGCATGTGCGCAACTCGGTATCATCCTGACCCGCTCGGCGGTGCGCACCCCGACTGACAAGGCCATCGTCGAGCGGGCGTTCCACACGATCAAAACCAGGTTCGTGATGCTCCTGCCCGGCCAAACGGGAGGAACCGTCGAGGCACGAGGTGCTCATCCTGAACAGGAGGATCTGCTCGACGTCGAGGAGCTGATCTGGCTCTTCGACGCCTGGGTCGCCCAGGTCTGGCAGAACAGCCCGATGGAGGGCCTGCGGGACCCTCGGCACCCGATGGCGCCACCGTTGAGCCCCAATGCAGCGTACGCGGCGATGTTCCCGTTCGTCGCCTACGTACCGATGCCCCTGAGTGAGCGGGACTACATCGCTCTCATGCCCATCGATCACCGCACGATCCAGAAGGACGGGGTGGAGTTCGGCCGACGTACCTACGACTCCCCGGCCCTGGCACCGTACCGCCTCAGATCCTCAAAGTCACCGGGGCAGAAGAAGTACGAAATCCACTACCAGCCCACCGATCCCAGCCGGATCTGGGTCTACATCGATCAGATCGACGAATACATCGCCTGTGACTGGCGCGACCGGCGCGTCGACACACCACACTCACGCCGCATGTGGGACCTAGCTGACCAAGTGCGCAACACCTTCCGACCCCTGGACCCCGATCAGGGGCTGATCGAAACCATGTCGCTGATCGAGCGCGCTCACAAGCAGTGGAAGAAGGAGGCGGCGAGGGACGAACGCGCTGAGCTGGCCGAGCACCTTGACGAGGTACAGGGCCGCACTACCCGCGAAGGCCGCGCTTCGCTGCGCGCCGTCGAATCCCCGTCATCGGATGGCCCGGGCGCGGATCCGACTGCCGAAGATGGCAATGACTGGGACCTTGACGACTGGGAACCGGACGAGGCCTTCGGCATCGAGAAGGAGAACTGATCGTGGCGAAATACCGCAAGCGTCTGCGCGCCGGAGGTGAGCTCTCCCACTATCTCGGCTACCTCGACTGGGCCCAGTCTCAGCGCGAAGCCGTCCGTATGCCCTCGATCGAAACCGTTGCCGCCATGACACGCCCGGAACGGCAGGCTTACGACGAGGCCCGTCAAACCTACCTGTCCCGCGGCATGATCGTCGCAACAAGGACCGTGCACGATCTCGACGCCACAGTTGAAGAACAGATGGATGCCAACCACGCCAAACGTGGCGGTGGCCACGGGGTCTTCCTCTCGGCCCCATCCGGAGCCGGCAAGACCACGGCCCTCCATCGAGTGCTAGGTGCGGTGCTGGCCGACTTCCAAGAAGACGACCCCGACATCCTCGAACGGGGCGAGGTGCCTATCGGGTACGTCTGCATCCCCGCACTGGGCACTCCGCGCTCCATCTACCAGGTGCTGGCCGACTACCTCGGTATCGATTACACGATTGGTGTTACTGAGGCAGAACTGTCGACCATGGTCCGCAACGGAATCAATCTGTCTCGCATGGAGCTGCTGGCCATCGACGAGGTCCAGAATCTCGACAACGCGGCCAACGCAGGTTCTGTCGCGGACGCGCTTAGGCGTCTGGGAGACGACGTGGACGCAACCATAATCTTGGCCGGTATCGACCTGGAACGCACCTCGATCACCACGGGCCACCGCGGCGCTCAGATCGCCAACCGATACCGCCGCGCGGTGGTCTACAACTATGCCGACAAGAAGCAGGACAACTGGAGAAAGTCCTGGCTGAATCTGGTCGGCGGCATGGCCGCGGCCCTGCCCCTGTACGCGACCGACCCCAAGTCAGCCGTGAAGCTCGCAGACCCGCTGTTCGACCTCACCCACGGCTCAGTCGGGATGCTCAACTCCGCGCTGACCCAGATTGCCCGCCGCAAGATTTTGACAGGCGACCTCGACAACGAATGGATCACCGCCGACGACCTTGACCACGTCGCGCTGACTTTGCAGGCCGAACGACACCAGGCCCGGGTGGCTTCAGCCTCAGTATCTCCTGCGAAGAAAAGCATCAAACGCGCGACCCGCCACAGCAGAAAGAGGAAAGAAAGTGCCTGAGCCTAGGCCGCTCCTAGCCCCGCTCCTGGTACCTGAACCGGTGCCGGGGGAGACCCTGGCAAGCTTCGCCCGTCGGCTGGAGGCCCGCTTAGGTGCCCGCCCCGGCACCTACTTCGGCAAGGCCTCCTCCGAGCTGCGCCGACTCGGGGTCACGGATCCTACGGTGGCGCAACAGTATGACCAGCTTGCCGACCTCCTCCGGGAACGTTGCGGCTTGACCGACGACCACTTCGAGGCTGGGCTGTGGGACATGACACGCGCCTGGTGCTCGTGTCCTCAGTGCGGGCCCCTCGTCGAGCTCGACCCGCGCCGGGCGCACTGGGTCTGCGACAAGCATGGAGTGTGGACCGGGGCAGTCACCGTGGAACCGCACGATCGTTTGGAGCCCGCCTCTCCGGGTCCTTTGCATGGAGTCCCGGTGGGTTCGACGGTCGTGACCGCAGCGGCCATCCTGGAGGAGGGAAGCAGGACGCGTCCGAAGCTCGTGGGGGAGTGCCTCCGTCGCGCTGTATCAATGCGCTCCTGCGGCCAACGCCAAGACGCTGAGCCCGAGGATCTGCCCGCCGCCGCCGTGCTGCTCGAGGCCGCGTCGAACCCTGTCACCCTGGAGGAACTGGCCAGGGCCATCGACACCTCGGTTGCATACGAACGTCTCCGCATCCGAGTTGCCGAGGCTTCTTCCAAGCAGTTGCCCTCTGTCATCGAGCCGCAACTGGTGGAGCTCACAGACCAGGCTTGGCTGTTGATACGCCCAACGGCCGTCTTGGCTCGGGTGGCCTCAGGACAAGATGTCGCAGTCGACGCCATCGACCCCGTTGTCCTAGTACCTGCCAACCTGGTCGGCACGGCGCTGAACGTAGTGCCGGGGGAGTGGCTCACGCACCTGAAGACCGCCCGTGCCGACGACGCCTGGTGGAACGACCGCTTCATGGTGCGCAGTGGCCGGGCTGCCATCGGCAGCAGCAGATGGATGCTGCTGTGTCCTGCAGGCCACTGTCTTCACGACAGCCCGTCCAGGGTTCGACGCTACCCGGAGAAGGAATTCCACTGCACCGTCTGCGCAGGTTCCCGTCCCATCGAGGGCATCACATCGCTGACGGACACCGACCCAGCGCTGGCCGAGCAGTGGGACCTGGAGCGCAATGGCGACCTGACTGCTGGCATGGTGCTCCGGGGGTCGAACGCGATGGTTTCGTGGCGTTGCGCAGAAGGCCATCCCTGGCAGGCCACCGTCGCAAATCGTGCACTGCGGGGCTCCAGATGCCCGTACTGCAGCGCGAAAGGTGTGCTGTCGGGCTTCAACGACTTGGCAACGACGCACCCGCGACTCTCAGCGTTCTGGGACCCAGACGTGGAGCAGAAGCAACCCCACGAAGTCTCCGCCGGCAATGCGACGGTAAAGATTCAACTGCGCTGCCCAGCGGGGCACCGCTTCATCCGTACCCCTGCCAAGCTGGTGTCGCGTCCGTTCTGCCCAGTCTGCGACGGACGGACTGTTGCCGCAGGATTGAATGACCTCGCCACAACGCACCCTCACGTCGCTTCCTGGTGGCACCCATCCCAAAACGGCCCCTTGAAACCATCTGATGTTAAGGCAGGTTCCGAAAAGCGCGTGTGGTGGGTGTGTCCAGACGGCCACGAGTTCCAGCAGAAAATCGACTACCGCACCAAGCAAGCACAGCAACAATGCCCTGTCGACACCGGCCGCCTCCTACTGACCGGAGTCAACGACCTTTCCGCGAAGCACCCCGACCTCATCTCCGACTGGGACGACGAACGCAATGACGTCGATCCGACCCAACTCGTACCCGGCACTAAGAAACGCTGGTGGACCTGCAAGGACGGTCATACCCAATGCACAACGGTCCGCAATCGGGTCCGTTCCGGCGGCTGCTCGATCTGCTCTCCCGAGGAACGCGTTGGAACCACTGCAAGAGGGTTCGAACGTGGGCGGCAAGGCTGGGACAAGCGTCTTGCGATGGGCTCGTAGTACTTCATCAAGCGCGCGCGGGGCCTCTCCGGGCCGTGTCCGCACACATGGAACAGTGAATACGACCGTCGGCACGAACCGGATGTATTTTTCGACCGGCCGCTGCAGCGGATCTTAGACCGAATGGAGCACCCACCGATGACCACACCCGCTAAGCCCCGTTCCTTCTTGTCCAACAGGGGGTTGCTTGTGCCGCTCGGACTGATCGTTTTCCCGACCTTGCTGTACATGGCCGGCGTACCGGGGGTGGTCGTCGCATTGGACGGGTTCTGGGAAGGGGTGGACCGCTTGGCTGAACACCCGCGGATCTGGTCCTTCCTCACCGCCCTGTCCTGGGCTGTCGCCGCCTTCTTCGTCTACCGCTTCTACCGGCTGTACCACTGGGATAAGCGCGTCTCGTCCGCAATGGAGGCAGTCATGAACCCGTCGGTGGTCAGGCAGGAACTGGGCAGGCGATCGCTGCACCACCTCGCCACGGCCAAGGGCCTGCCGAAGGATGAGCGGGCATGGTTGGCGTCCGTGCTCGACGATCTCCACGATCCGGAAGGGTTTCGGCCCTCGAGGGCCCCGGCCTGTGAACGCTGCGGAAGGGGTTGATCGTATGAGCCCTCGGATGGAGGCCGCCGTCGTTGAGCTGCAGTGGTGGCTGGACTATCTCAATGTTCTGGCGTGGGTTGGGACCCCTCTCGCGCTGTTAGTAGCCACCTGCTTTTTCTGGCGCACTCACATGTTGAGGAGGCGCAGCGAGATGCGCTCAAAGCAGTGGGGGGCACTGGCCAGAGCGATCGATCAGGCCCTCGATGCCCAGGAATGCCACGTGTTGCAGGCCAAGATGCTCATCCTCGTGCACCTGGCGAGGCAACATGAGTTCTGGTTCGGCGATGCCCAGTTGCTCGCCGACGTCAACGCTGTGCTGGCGCGGCGCATCGTTGCAGGGCAACTGCGCTCCGACAATGCATCGAGCTCGGGGGTTGTCGCTGGATCTACGGCTTTCGAGGGGGAGGGAGGCGTCCGACCGGACCCCGGAGTTCAAGAGAAGCGGTGGGGACAGGAGGGCCACGAATTGCTCGGGGTCGTTCGCGTCGACGCACTCCAACGAGAGGTGCCGTACAGCTCCGTGGAGGAGCGCGTGCTGCTGGAGCTGTCCAACAAGCTCCAGCACATCCTCATCCGATCACAGCACTGACTCTGGGACTGCACCGGTGTGCCGATGCAGAAATGATTCCTCTTGATTGGTTAGGTTGCCCTTGACGCCTCGCACGCACAGGAGGAACCGGACATGGGCAGCACGTCGTCGGTGTATCGCTTTCCGCGCGGTCACACCCCGCACCGGTGGAAGCTGGGTACCTGGGCCGAGGCGACGGTGCCGAAGCTCGAGGACGTCGCCTCTCGCTGCGGCGACTACATCTCCTACGGAGAGCTCGCGGAGTATCTCTTCGAGCAGACCAACGTTCGCACAGATCAGCGGTTGGACTACTGGATCAGGCACGTCCTGGGCATGGTCCTGGACTACTGCGACACCAAGAGACTGCCGGCGCTACCAACGCTGGTCGTGCAGAAGAAGACCGGGATGGTCGGCCCCGGCTTCAGCGCCTGGCTCCCCAGGATCGGCCTTCCCGCCACACAAGAGCCCAAAGTCCTGGAATGGGTCGCAGCCCAAGAACGGCTCAAGTGCTATCGGCACTTCGGAGCCGACGTCCCGCCAGAGGCGCGACCGACACCCACACGGGAGTATGCCGCGCTTCTGTATCGGGATGAGCGCAGCGCGTCAAAGTGGACACCAGTACCTAAGGCGACGTGCCCGGAGTGTGGGACGGTGCTCCCTATGTCCGGGCAATGCGACAACTGCTCCTGACCGCCACCGCATCACCGTGGCGGGCGCCTTACTGACTCGATTTGACGATCTACTCCCCTTCTTGCCGGGGGGGGTGTCCCTATGTTTCGAGTCAAGCCGCGAGAGTGGGTGGCTCGGGGGTCGGGACTGGTGTGGGTGACTGGTAGTACGTGCCGTCGCGGAGCATCGCGAAGATGACGTTGCAGCGGCGGCGG
>NZ_NSGI01000013.1:0-72198 GCF_002295155.1 Kocuria sp. WRN011 | reverse complement strand
AGCGGTCAACGCGTGTCTCTCGACCGGGCGGCAACACCCCCCGGACCATGGATGGCAGGGCAACAAAGCCATACCCGGCCGAGCGACCAGACCCCCCGACTATCGGGGGTACTCACAAGGTAACGGGTTAGTCACCGGGGTCGGTACTGGTTCACACAGACGGCTAATAAAGCACGACCCATCATGTGGGGCTTTGTAACGTGGATGCGGGTCAGTGTTCCATCTGGTCACCTCACCCAACACTGTCACGAAGAAGGTGACCACTATGGAACACCAGCTCTATCTCGGAATCGACGTTTGAAAGACCGCCCACCACGCCATTGGCCTGAGCGCTGAGGGCACTGTTGTGCACGACAAGCCTCTTCCGCAATCCGAACCCAAGATCCGGTCGCTGCTCAAGACTTAGCCACCGCCCACAGGCATGTGCTGGTGGTTGTGGATCAGCCCAAGACCTTCGGTGCCCTAGTGATCGCCGTAGCCCAGGACCTAGGGATCGAGGTGGTCTACCTGCCCGGACTGACCATGCGCAGGGCCGCTGACCTGCGCCCGGGCCGGGCCTAGACCGACGCCCGCGACGCGTTCATCATCGCCAGCACTGCACGAGCCCTGCCCCATACCTTGCGGGGATCACCGTGGCCGAGGAAGACATCGCGGAACTGGCGATGCTGTGCGGCTTCGATGATGACCTCACCGCCCAGCTCACCCAGATCCACCCCGCTTTGAACGGGTGCTGGGCCCACGACTGGCCCACCCGGCGGTCATCGTCTTGTTGGCCTGGTATTCCTCCCCGCAGCGGCTCTAAAGAGAAGGCTGCGGCCATGCGCGGACCCTGCTAAAGAAGCACGCACCCCGGTTAGCGGAGAAACTCACCGAAGAGATATTCACAGCCTTGGCCGGACACACGGTGAACGTCACGGGCACTTCGGCTGCGGAGAAGATCATCGGGCGCCTGGCCGAGCAACTTAAGCGACTGGATGCCCAACGGGCAAAGATCGAAACCGAGATCCTCACGGTGGTCGATTCTCACCCTCTCACCTGCCTCCTGACCTCGATGCCCGGGGTAGGGTCAGGTCAGCAGCACGGATCCTCACCGAAGTCGTAGGCAAGGACTTCGCCACGGCAGACCATTTGGCTTCTTATGCCCCAATCGCACGCGTGACCAGACGATCCGGGACCTCGATCCGTGGAGAGTCGCCCTCGAGACGTGGGAACAAGACTCCCAAACGGGCTCTATTTCTCTCAGCTTTCGCTTCGATCAACGCCAGCCCGGCTTCCAGGGCCTACTACGACCGTAAACGAGCACAAGGCAAACGCCACAACCAAGCTGTGATCGCACTGACTAGAAGACGAACCGACTTCCTCTACGCGATGCTGCGAGATGGAACCTTCTACCAAGAACCGACCACACCAACCGTGGCCCTAGCCGCTTGACGAAAACCATAGAAGCACCCCCCTGACGGATGTAAGGACTCTCGCCGCGAGGTACCCGCATGGACGTCCTCCCAACATTGCGGGTGGTATCTTCGGCGACCGCACCAGGACCATCGGTTGGGATGAAAAATGGGTCTTGGAACTTTATGGTTCCGAGCCCATTTGTGGTGTCTGTGGGCGAGGGTTCAGTACATCAAATCTGCGCGTCGGAATACGACGCGGTGATCCTTCATGCTCCTGGGGTTCGCTTCGCTGAAAGATGAGCCCGAATCTCATCAGGAGTCTAGACATCCTCGGGGTTTGAGTGGAGCGCACCGCAAGTTTCTGCCACTTCGTTACGCAGCCATTCTTCGACTGCCTGGTCTCGGGCGAAGAGGGCGCGAAGACCATCCCGAATGACTTCACTTTCGCTCGCGTATGCCCCTGAATTCACACGATCCCTCAACGCATCCGCCATCTCATTTGGCAGCGTGATGCTCAGTTGTCTCGTTGTCCGCATAATCGACCTCCAGATCTGAGTGGGACTAAATCCTACTCCAGCGCACCCTCACCATCTAGGTCCAAGGCCGCAAACGGACCCCATTGACAATGGGCGGCCATGGGGTCACCGTTCTTCCATGACACGTACCGCGCACGTACTGCTCATCGACCAGGTTGCCGATTGGGAAGCCGGTCATCTGCTGGCGGAGCTCAACACGGGTCGCTTCATCGGAGAGCCGTGGAAGGTGATCAGCGTTACGGCGTCTGATCAGCCTGTCTCGACCATGGGTGGACTGAAATGGTTGCCCGACATCACGATCAATGACCTAGACCCAACCAAAGGTGACTTATTGATCATGCCCGACGACGTCGGATGGCATCCGGGCCAAGAAGAACCCTTCGTCTCCAGTGCCAAACAATTCCTCGATGCCGATGCGCCCGTTGCCGCAATCTGGGGTGCCACCGAGGCATTGGCACGCGCCGGCCTGCTCGACAAGCGGCACCATACCGCAGCCGCAAAGGTGGCACTTGAAGCCACCGGGTACAAGGGCAGCGATCGCTATCTTGATCAACGAGCCGTAGCAGCAGATGGACTACTAACGGCCGGACCGCAGTCTCCAGTCCAGTTCGCTCGTGCGACGCTCGGAATGCTCGGACTCATATCCGATGAGATGCTCGAAGCTTATGAAGCTCTATTCCACCGAGGTGATCCGTCAGCATTCCCAGTGCTGATGTCCATCTAAACTCGGAGCGATCCCGCCGCTCAAACCTCAGAGGACCCCATGGCCCAGCACCGCATCTACACCACCAGCTTCGCCAGCGTGTACCCGCACTACGTCACCAAGGCGGAGCGCAAGAACCGCACCAAGGCAGAGGTCGACCAGGTCATCTGCTGGCTCACCGGCTACTCCCCCGAGCAGCTCCGTACCCAGCTGGACAACGAGGTCGATTTCCAGACCTTCTTCGCCGATGCCCCGGACATGAACACCAATCGGTCTCTCATCAAAGGCGTAGTGTGCGGTGTACGAGTTGAAGATGTTGAAGAACCCCTCATGCAGGTAATCCGTTACTTGGACAAGATCATCGATGAGCTCGCCAAGGGCAAAGCAATGGAGAAGATCCTGCGCAGTTAGCTCAACCTGAGTGAAGAGTCCGACCAATGACTACCAACGACAACTGGCCTCCGATCGTCGACCGCCATACGTGGAACGACGCCCGAGCGGTCCTGCTTCAGCAAGAAAAAGCTCTCACCCGCATGAAGGACTCGATCAGCGCGGCTCGTCGCCGAATGTCCATGATCGAGGTGAGAGCTGACTATGCGTTCGAAGGACCAGAAGGAACCATCACCCTGCTCGACCTATTCGACGGACGCCCTCAGCTCATCGTGCAGCACTTCATGTTCGGTCCGGATTGGAAGGAAGGGTGCGATGGCTGCTCGATGATGGCCGAGCACATCGGCCCCTTGTCTCACCTGCACGCGCGTCGGACCTCATTCGTCCTCGCTTCACGAGCACCGTTGGATCGACTGCTGGACTTCCGCCAGCGGATGGGATGGGACCTCCCCTGGTACTCAACCGTTGGAGATCAGTTCAACACTGATTTCGGAGCCACCGTTGACAACGAAGAACGGCAAGCGGTCAGCGTGTTTCTCTGGAAGGGCGACCGCGTCTTCCACACCTGGTCCACCCAGGGGCGCGGGGAAGAGACTTTCATGCAAGTGTTCGACCTACTGGACCTCACCCCTTACGGTCGCCAAGAAGATTGGGAAAACTCCCCAGCTGGCACACCACAGGAACCGACCTATTCGTGGATGCGGCTTAGCGACAGTTACTAATCCCGGAAGCGTTCGAACTGTCCGACTTACCTTTGAACGCCGCCCGCCAGCACTACACTCGGAACACGCCTGGGCCCCGGAAGGACCGCAGCATGGTTCCCACATCGCGCACCACATCCACCGCCATTCTCCTGAGCGGTTTACTCCTTCTGACCTCCTGCGGTAACAACGGCGACCCGCCGCCCGAGCCCGCCTCCAGCGAGACGTCCGCTGCGGCGACGTCGCTGGGTGAACCGGAGACCGTGACCGAGAATCTGGACGCGCCCTGGTCGATCGCCTTCTACAACGGCACTCCCCTGGTCAGTGAGCGCGATTCGGCCCGAATCCTCGAGCTCGACGACGCCGGCCAAGCTCGTGAGGTCACGGTGGTTGAGGACGCCGCACCGCGCGGCGAAGGCGGCCTGCTGGGCCTGGCCGTCCACGAGAACTACCTCTATGCGTATTTCACGGCCGAGAACGAGAACCGCATCGAGCGGTTCAGTATCTCCGGCGACCCGGGCAGTCTCACGCTGGGCCACGCCGAAATAATCCTGGACGGCATCCCTGCGGGTAGTACCCGCAATGGCGGGCGCCTCGCCTTCGGCCCGGACAACATGCTTTACGCAACGGCAGGAGACGCCGGCAATCGCGAGGATGCTCAGGACCGAGAATCACTGTCCGGAAAGATCCTGCGCCTGACCCCGGAGGGCGAGGTACCGGAAGACAATCCGTTCCCCGATTCCCCGGTCTACAGCTACGGGCACCGCAACCCGCAGGGGCTGGCTTGGGCGCAGGGCGGCACGATGTACGCCAGCGAGTTCGGTCAGAACACGTGGGACGAGCTCAACGTGATCGAATCCGGCGGCAACTACGGCTGGCCGGAGGTCGAAGGCATGGGCGACAACGATGAGTACATCAACCCCGTCCAACAGTGGGAACCGTCAGAGGCAAGCCCCAGCGGGATAGCCATCCTGGGCAACTCTCTCTTCATGGCCAATCTGCGCGGCGCACGGCTCCACGAGATTCCGCGGGAGAACACATCCCACTCCGTGTCGCATCTAATCGACGAGTACGGGCGGCTCCGAGATGTCACCGTTGCCCCGGACAGTTCCCTGTGGGTGATGACCAATAACACGGACGGGCGTGGCAATCCCGCACCGGAGGATGACCGGATCCTGAGCTTCACCCCACCTACCGAGCAGTCCTCGGGAGAGGAATCGCCCGGAAGCTGACTTCGCCCGGCACACGCACCTCGGGTCCGCGGACCCTTATGTGACGAACGGTTGCGGAAACCTTGGATCACGCCCCCGCAACGGCCAAGCTGGATTCAAGAAAGAACGCCATGGAAGGCCCGTCATGACCTCATCCGCCATTCGCCCCGCAACCCACCAGGTGCCGCCGCTCAGCGGTACGAAGCCGCTCGGCACCCTGCGTGCGCGGCTCCGCGAGTTCTTCACGGCATCCAGGTTCACCGCGCAACGCGCTGCCCAGGACCAGCCGCAATTGGCCGCGGTCGATCACCTGTGTGTGGCGGACACCGGTTCCTGGGTCTGAACCACCAACCGCGTGCGGTCCAGCGGCTCAATGCCATCAGGCCAACAGGTCCGCAAACTTCCCGATTGCCTGTTCACCCATGAGCTCTCCGGGCAACAACGGCAACTCCGTGCTGGGTAGTGCTTTCAGCTCGGATGTCATCAACTCCAGAGCCGAGGCCTCCAGCTCCCGGCGCCCCGCGAGGAACTCCCCCGCATCCGCCGGCGAGCGCCTGTTGACCACCAGCCCACCCACGTTCACTCCGGCGGTTTTCAACTGATCGTAGAGCTGCGCCGATTCCAGCACCGGCATCCGTTCGGCGTTGGTTACGATCACGAACGACACCAACGATGCATCCCGCAGTGTGTCCCGCAGCGTCTCGAAACGAGACTGACGCCGCAGAAGGATCCGCCGGATCCGGAGATCCCGCTCGATCAACGGATCCTGGCCACGAGTCTCCACCAGGTGATCCCGGTTGGTGTCGTGCTCGAGACCCCGAACGGCGGCGGCGAACTTCTCCGACTTCTGCCGGTTCCGCAGCAACCCCTCGACCCAGGAGTTCATGATCTCCGGCAGTGCCATCAACCGCGCAGTGTGCCCTGACGGCGCCGTATCGAACACCACCAGGTCGAAATCGCGCAGTCCAAGGACCAGAAGGTCCGCGATCCGTTCCAGGATCGCGGCCTCATGTGTTCCCGGGGCCTGCCGGGACAGTTCCAAATGCCGAGACACCTCCCCGCGCAGGTTCTCCGGCATCACCGAGTAGAGGGTCTCCCCCACGGCAGCCAGGTGTTCCTCCACGGTGGCCTCCGGGTCGATCTCCGTGCCGTAGAGGTTCTCCCGCAGCTCCACGATGTCCGAACCAATGGACCGCTGCCACAGGTGCCCCAGGTTGTGCGCCGGGTCGGTGGACACGATCAGAACGCGACGGCCGGCGCGGGCGGCCGCGAGCGCCGTCGTCGAGGCCACGGACGTCTTACCCACCCCGCCCTTGCCTCCGAAGAACAAGGCGCGGCGTGATTGTGCAAGGTTCAGCAGCATGAGATCTCATTCAGCGGCGAGCGTTCCATGCCCATGCGCGTGTGCCATTCATGGAAGTGTTCATAGACCACGGGGAGCAGCTCCAAGGTGTAGTAGCTCGCGGGATTAGGTAGCCCGAGCGCTTCGGAGAGCACGAGCATCATGAATAGGTCGTCCTGATCGCGCTTGGCGCGTTGGAACGAGCGTCGGTACGGGGCCGCGTAAAAGTCCTGCAGCCCCGCCGAAAACCGGCGGCCCAGTTCGAACAACCGGGACCGCCCCGGCCGCTCCTGCTCACGAGAGGCAGGAACGGAACCGGGGCGGGCGGCGTCGTGCGGGTTATCGGCGTTCTGCACCCGCGGGCTCCTCAGCCAACTGGGGATCGTCCGTGAGATCCGGACCTTCCTTTCGGGCCTTGCCGATGGCCATGGCGGCCTCGAAGATCACCCAGATCGCGGCGACCAAGATAATCACGTCCAGCACCACGAGCAGCCAGTTGCCCGCGGCGTAGAACTGGCCCAGCTGCACGATGAGCGCATACACGGTCATGATCAGCACGAACACCAGCGGGATCACCACCGGGAGGATCGTGCGGCGCAGGCGCACAAGCATCACGGTGATGATGGCCAGGGTGAGCGCGGCCATCAGCTGGTTGGTGGTACCGAACAGCGGCCAGATCACCATGCCGCCCGCACCGGAACCGGTGATGTCAGCGCCGAACGCCAAGCCCATGCCGCACACCAACACGATGATCGTGGCAACCACGGTGTTGACCTTGAACTTCATGAGGCCGCCGATCTCCTCGACCACGTAACGCTGCAAACGCACGCCGGTGTCCATGGTGGTCGCGGCGAACAGCACGGCCATGGTCGCGAGCACGGTTGCCGAGAGGGACTCGGGCAGGCCGATTCCGCTGTTCAGAATCGAACCACCGGCCTGCACGAAGGCGACGACGCCGCCCTGGTTGAACGCGGAGTAGGTCTCCTCCCAGCTCGCGAGCGATTCGAAGCCGGCAGTCACGGCGATGATCGTACCGAGTGCCAGCAAGCCTTCGCCCACCGCGCCGAAGTAACCGACGAATCGAGCGTCGGTTTCCTTATCCAGCTGCTTGGAGGAAGTACCCGAGGCCACCATGCCGTGGAAGCCGGAGATCGCACCGCACGCAATGGTCACGAACAGAAGGGGAACGATGCTCGGGGTGTCCGGCGGGAGGTTGGTGTTGTAGGCCGGTGCCACGATCGTGGGGTTGGACAACAGGATCGCCCCGTAGAGCAGACCCAGGCCAATGAACAGCTGCAGACCGTTGATGTAGTCACGCGGCTGCAGCAGCATCCACACCGGCAGCAGAGACGCAATGCCCGCGTACACGAAGAGGATCAGAACCCAGAACGCCCCGGCGGACATGCCCAGGATGGTTTCGGGCAGTTCCACGGGTACGCGGTCGCCCACCAAGATCAATGCGTACAGTGCCACGACGCCCACGATGGAGACGAGCACCAGGTTCCACTTGAACTTGTAGATCGCCTGACCGATAAGCAGGGCCACCACGATCGCACCCCACACGGGGATCACGGAGGTCGGCTGGCTGACCAGCAAGTTGGAGATCACCGTGGCAAACGCCGCGTTGACCATCAGCAGGAGCAGGAAGATCACGACCAGGAACAGGTTGCGACCACGATGGCCGATGTAGCGCCCGGACAGCGTGCCGATCGACTGTCCCTTGTTCCGGATGGAGGCCCACAAGGCGCCCAGGTCGTGCATGCCCGCGAAGAACACGGTGCCGAGGGTGACCCAGAGGAAGGCCGGAGCCCAACCCCAGATCACCGCCACCGCGGGACCCACGATGGGTGCGGCACCCGCCACGGAGGTGAAGTGGTGTCCCCACAGCACGTATTTATTGGTCGGCACGAAGTCCACGCCGTCGCGGAAATCGTGGGCCGGGGTGACGTTGGCGTCGTTGAGCCGGTAAAACTTTCCACCGAGGAACTTGGAGTACAAGAAGTATCCGGCCAGGATGATGGCTAAACCGACCAGTGTCAGAACAATTGAGTTCATGCCAGCAAGTCCTTCTGCAGGGACCTGATTCGCACGAACCGCGCTGTCCCGGCTGTCGTTGGTGTGTCGGGCAGTCCCGGGTGTTGTGCCTGGATCACGGCCTCCCCGGAAGCTTCAGTTTAGCTAGCTGTGATTTGGCTTACAGTGCAGCCTGGTCGGGTGGGAGTGTCGTCACCCCATCATGACGGCTTGCCCCGCCCGATACCGTGGGCACATGAAAATCCTCGTGACCGGGTTCGAACCCTTCGGCCAAGACGCCGAGAACGCCAGCGGCATGGTGGTCGAACGGTTGCGCGACCATTCGTGGGGCGAGAATCTCTACGTTGTCACTGCGACCCTCCCCGTCACCTGGGCCGGCTCGGTGCCCGCGCTCCTGGAGGCCATCGAAACCCACCGGCCACACGCCGTCGTCGCCCTGGGTGAGGCCGGCGGCCGCGCCGTCGTGACGCCCGAGCGGCGCGCCAGGAACCTCGGTCACGGCAGGATTTCCGACAACGACGACGCCGCGCGGCCGCCTTCCCCGCTCGACGACGGCCCCGACTGGCTCGAGTCACGCATCGACCCCGAATCATTGATCAAGGTGATCAGGTCGGTGAACGTCCCGGCGGAGATTTCCAATGACGCCGGCGCGTTCCTGTGCAACGCCGTCTACCGCGCTCTGCTGAATGAGACCGATCTGCCCGGGACGTTCGTTCACGTACCCGCGGTACGAACGCAAGGAACCGCCACGGTGGGCCGAGAAACGGACCCGACCGCGGCGGCGTCGTTGACAGAACTATCGGTAGACCAACTGGTTGACGCTATTGCAGCGTGCGTTCGGCAGATTTCACGTCACTGACTGATCTTCTTCTTGTAGATCATCACCGCACCGATCATGGCTGTGACCAGAATGCCCAGACACCAGGCCACGGCCACCCAGATGTCGCTCCCCACGGACTGTTGGGTGAAGAGATCACGGATCGTGTTGACGATCGAGGTGACCGGCTGGTTCTCGGCAAAGGCGCGTACCGGTCCCGGCATACTGCCTGTGGGCACGAACGCGGAGCTGATGAACGGCAGAAAAATCAACGGGTACGAGAACGCACTCGCGCCGTCCACGGTCTTGGCGGCGAGGCCCGCGATGACGGCCACCCAGGTCAGCGCCAGGGTGTACAGGGCCAGGATCCCCACGATTCCTAGCCACGCGAGGACTCCCGCTCCGGAACGGAAGCCCATGAGAACGGCCACACCCACAACGATCGCCACGGAGATCAGGTTGGCGGCCAACGAAGTGAGTACGTGAGCCCAAAGAATTCCCGACCTGGCGATCGGCATGGACTGGAACCGTTCGAAGATCCCGTTCTGCGAGTCCATGAACAGCCGGTATGCCGTGTAGGAAATGCTGGAGGCAACCGTGATCAGAAGAATGCCGGGAAGCATGTAGTTCACATCGCTCTGGGACCCGGTATCGATGGCACCGCCCAGGATGAAGACGAAGAGCATCATGATGGCGATCGGCATGATCGCGGTGGTGATGATCGTGTCGATGCTTCGAGTGACATGACGCATGGTCCGTACGGTGAGCACCGCAGTGTCACTGAAGAAATGCGTGGTCATAGCGAAGCCTTCTTGTCCTGATGATTGCCACCGACAAGGGCGAGAAAGATGTCCTCGAGTGACGGTTGTTTTTCAACGAATTCGACTGTGGGCGCGGGCAGCAAGGCTTTGAGTTCGGTGAGGGTCCCGTTGACAAGAATGCGGCCCTCGTGGAGGATCGCGATCTGATCGGCGAGCTGCTCGGCTTCGTCCAGGTACTGCGTGGTGAGTAGCACCGTAGTGCCCTGGTGGGCGAGCGCTTTTACCGCGTCCCACACCTCGATGCGGGCCTCCGGGTCCAGACCCGTGGTCGGTTCGTCCAGGAAGATCACCGGCGGGTTGCCGATGAGACTCATGGCAATATGCAGCCGACGCCGCATACCTCCCGAGTAGGTCCCCGCCCTTCGTGAGGCGGCCTGGTCCAAAGAAAAGCGGTTGAGCAAGTCGTCCGCGATGACCTCGGGATTCTCGAGGTGACGCAGCCTGGCCACGAGTACCAGGTTCTCCCGCCCCGTGAGGATCTCGTCCACGGCGGCGAACTGGCCGGTGAGGCTGAACGACTCGCGCACCTCAGGTGCCTGATGAGCGACGTCGAAGCCGTTCACACGGACATTTCCCGCGTCGGCTTTGAGCAGTGTCGCGAGGATCTTCACGATGGTGGTCTTGCCGGAACCGTTCGAACCGAGCAGAGCTAAGATACTGCCCCTCGCCACGTCCAAATCCACGCCACGCAACACCTCGAGGTGCTTGTAGGACTTTTCCAATCCTCGAATCCGGATGGCCGGGGCTGTCGAGGTGGGCATTAGTCGGCCCTTCCCTCTGCTTCACCGTTGTCCCCGGTGGCCTGGTTGATGGCCTGGATCAGACGATTGCACTCCTTCTGGACCCATTGGCCCTCCGAGTAGTTCTGAAGGAAGATTTCGGCGAACTTCACTGGGTCGTCTCCAACCACTTCACGAACGGGCGTGCCGTCCGTGGCGCTCTGCTCGAACAAATCGAGTAGGTCGTCGAGCATTCGCAACATCATGTTCCCGTCCGAGATCGCACCGAAATACATCAGGTAGCGCTCCAACGCATCAATGGCTGTGCGGTAATGGTTCGGGAGCTTCTGCTTCCGATTCTTGTAGTCGCAGTAGCGCTTCTTGTCCTCAACGCTCCGGTGACCTTTTCGATCCACTGACTTCTCATGACTGACTGTCTCCTTGGCGGAGCTTGTCCAACCGTTCCGAGAGGAAGCTCCACGTCCTCCAGAACTCGTTCAGCTGTTCCTGCCCCTGGGCATTGAGCGAAAACACCTTGCGTGGCGGGCCTTTCTCGGAGGGGACCTTTTCCACGTCCACGAAACCTCGCTGCTCGATCCTGACCAGTAGTGCGTAGACGGTACCCTCGGCGATCTCGACGAATCCTTGGTCACGGAGCCACGCGGTGATCTCGTAACCGTAGGCGGGGCGTTCGGACAGGATCGCCAGAACGATGCCTTCGAGCGTGCCTTTCAGCATCTCGGTCGTTTGCTTGCCCATGCCACCCCGCTACTTAGTAATGCTGATTACCACTACATAGTAACACTGAATACCGGAGGCGCAATGGCTCTCCCGCCTGTGCATCAACGGTGAACAAGGAGTGCGACTCCCCGGCGACGCCGCAGGCCAACGTCGCAGATCAGTGGCGAGCCATTGGCGGCTCAGTGGCGCATCAGACCAGAGAACCCGTTCTGTCCCGCGGCACGTAATCCTTTTTCTTCGATGAGATCAACGCGTTGATCCACCGTGCGTTCGGATCCGCATCAACGAGCAGTGCCTTGAGGAACAGCGTGGCCGGCAGGGCCACAAGGGCGCCGAGCCAGCCGAGAATCATGTACCAGAACATCAGCGACAAGAAGGACATGGTGGGCGTGACACCCACTGACTCACCAGTGAACTTGGGTTGAATCACCGACTGCACGGTGAAATTCAGCACGCTGTAGGCGGTGACCACGGCGAGCATCGCGACCCAGCCGTCGTCGAGCAGGGCCAGGATGGCCGGCGGAATCATCCCCAGAACCAGGCCGATGTTCGGAATGTAATTGGTGATGAAGGCCAGGATCCCCCAGACCCAGATGAGCTGCACACCAATGATCTGAAGCGCCAGCACGTCCAGGAGCGCCACGATCAGGCCGAACACGGTCGTCACCACCCAGTAACGACGCACCCCTTGAGCGAAGTCGACCATGGCGCCGGCAACGTGCGGTCGGTCCTCGGCCAACCGGGTCAGCCGGCGCCCCGTGGTCGCAGAATCCATGCTCAAGAAGAACACGCCCATGACCAGCGTGGCCAGCAGCCCCATGATGGCGGAGACGTTACTGAGAATCGGGGTTATCAGACTCATGATGTTCCCGGCGGTCACACCCTGAAGGCTGGATTCCACCATCTCCGTAGAAATGCCCAGGGAGGCCAAAGCACCGATGGACTCATCGATCAATCGGGCAAATTCGTCCTGATAGCGCGGCAGCTCGTTGACCAGTTCAGCAACGGACCACGCACCCATCACCGTGAATAGGGTGAGCACCCCGAGCACCACCATGAGGGCCATTGCGGCCGCAGCGATGCGCGGCATCCTCGCCGAGAGCCATCGCTGCAGCGGGTACACCACAATCAGGAGATTCAGCCCCAGGAAGATCGGTGCAACGATGTCCTGCGCACCCTGCAGCCCGGCCAACAGAATCAGCAGCCCGGCAATTCCCACCGTGATGGCCAGGAACCGTGGCACGTGCACCGAATTGTCGGGAGCGTTGACGGGCGCTGGTGTTTCATCGGGTGGTTGCAGTTCCGAGAGGTCTTCCTCGTCGGCACGAAGTACTTCATTCGTCGACAAGTCATGCGCTTCGACGCCGTCTCCTGAGCCAGGATTTTCGACGCCGCCAGCAAGCTCGCCCGATTCCCCGTCCTCACCTGACGCTCGCCCTTCCTTCAAGGACATGGCGACATCCTCGGATGGTCGGTGACTCCTTGAGCCCATGCAGCAATCCCTCACTCATCCACGCGTAGACAATCTGCTGCAGTCTAGAAATCGAGTGCATCGCCCAGGTGAACTTCACGCAACGTTGGGGACAACGCGGTCCCTGATGGCCGGACATTCGGGGCGCTTCGTGACCACCGCGTAACCGTCCGGGCCGGGTTCGTTACGTAGTGAGCAGGCTCATAGGCGCTCATCGGCATGTCTACTCATTAGTAATTTCCCGTTTGACTAGTGGAGACAGAAATACTCCCCAACTGTCACTCTGGCCTTAATCAAATCGTTAGGTATTCCGATTGCAAATCATCGATTAGGGCCGTTACGTTTAAGACACATATGAACCAGCAGGGGGACGCTGGAGATCCACTATTTGCGCGACAGCATGACGCGCTGCCCGTACGGTCGGGGGACCTGATCGGGCAATTTCATGACACCAGACTGCCGCCTTTTCCAGTGCGCAGTTTTGCGCCCCCTGCGTTACATGGTTCGCAAATGGGGGAGCTTTTCGATGGACCGTCTTCTAAAAAAAGATTCGTCACAAACACCTGAAAAAATAGTAGAAATAGCGTCTGACCGGGCTGTTTACCCTGTCGAGACACCGCCGGAACCACGCACACTCGTGGACATCGTGCTGGACACCGTTGCCCAATACCCGGATGCCATTGCTCTCGAAGACGAGCACGAGCGCGTGCCCTACGGCGAGCTGGAAGCCCGCATCGAAACGCACGTCCAGCGCCTGTGGGATATCGGCGTGGGACGCGGCGACCGCGTGGGTATTCGTGTCCCTTCCGGTGGCGCAGACCTCTATGTCGCCATCCTTGCCACGCTGTTCGCGGGGGCCGCTTACGTCCCGGTCGATTGGGACGACCCGGACGAGCGCGCCAACACCGTTTGGGAAGAAGCCGGCGTGGCCGCGATCTTCGGTCGCAACCTGGAACTCACCCGCATGGAGAGCATCGAAACCACGGGTGATACCGAGCAGCCTCGCACCCAGGACGACGCCTGGATCATCTTCACCTCCGGTTCCACCGGCAAGCCCAAGGGCGTAGCGATCACCCACCGCTCCGCCGCGGCCCTTGTGGACGCTGAAGCGAAAATGTACCTGCAGAAGCGACCCATGGGCCCGGGCGACCGTGTCATGGCGGGCCTGTCCGTGGCCTTCGACGCATCCTGCGAAGAAATGTGGCTCGCCTGGCGTTACGGCGCCACGCTGGTACCGGCCCCGCGCGACGTCGTTCGGTCCGGTCCCGATCTTGGCCGCTGGATCATCAACCACCGCATCACTGCGGTCTCCACGGTGCCCACCCTGGCATCGCTGTGGCCGAGTGAGGCCCTGGACACCGTACGTCTGTTGATCTTCGGCGGTGAAGCATGTCCGCTGGAACTCACTCAGCGCTTGGTCCGCCCGGGACGTGAAGTCTGGAACACCTACGGCCCGACCGAGGCCACCGTGATCGGCTCGGGTGCCATCCTGACCGGTGACGCACCAATTCGCATCGGGCTGCCCGTGCCCGGCTGGCAGTTGGCCGTGGTTGATACCGAAGGCCAGCCCGTGGCCTGGGGCGAGACCGGCGAACTGATCATCGGCGGCGTCGGCCTGGGCCGCTACCTGGACCCCGCCAAGGATGCCGAAAAGTACGCCTCGCTGCCTTCTCTGGGCTGGGAACGCGCCTACCGCACCGGCGACATGGTCAAGGCGGACAAAGAAGGTCTCGTCTTCGCGGGCCGCGTGGATGACCAGGTCAAGGTCTCCGGACGCCGCATGGAACTCGGCGAGATCGACGATTACATGAGCTCGGTCCCCGGCGTTCGCGTCGGTGCCTGCGCCGTGCATCCCACCCCTGGCGGCGACAACATCATCGCCGGTTACCTGGTCCCTGAGTTCGAAGGCTCGGTTGATCTGGTCGCCGTGCGCGCCTGGCTCTCGGAGCGACTCCCGGGCCAAATGGTGCCCGCACTGTGCACCATGGACGAACTCCCGCTCAAGACTTCGGGCAAGGTGGACCGCAAGGCACTGCCCTGGCCAATGCCCACCGACGACCTCGATCAGACGCACTCACTGGACCGCGACCTCGAATGGCTCGCGGAGCTGTGGGCCGACCAGCTCGGTCCCCTGCCTTTCACCGAGGACAGTGACTTCTTCGCCATGGGCGGTAGCTCGGTGGGCGTGGCCCGACTCGTTTCGGCACTGCGCCAATCCCACCCTGACACCGAAATCGCCCGCATTTACGCGGACCCCACCCTGCGGGGTATGGCCAACTACTTGGAGACGCTCGAGGCGTCCCAGGATTCCAAGCGTGAACCCGCGCCCTTGCCCGCATGGACGGGCTGGGTCCAGGGCGGTTTCCTCGTGGGTCTGAACATCGTCAATGGTTTGCGCTACGTGGTGGGCTCACTCATCGTCGTGTGGATCCTCGCGGTGGTTGTCGGCGCCGGTTGGGTACCCACTCCTCCGTTGCTGCCGCTGGTCATTGGCTGGCTCGTGATGTTCTCCCTGCCAGGTCGCGTGCTGCTGGGCTCCGCCGCCGTGAGACTGCTGACTGCAGGGGTCAAACCCGGTCATTACCCGCGTGGCAAGTGGACTCACTTGCGGGTCTGGGCCGCCGAACGTCTCGTGGTGTTCAACAAGTACGAGGTTCTTCTGGGCACGCCCATGGCCCGGACTCTCCACCGTCTCTTCGGCAACAAGGTGGGCCGCGGTGCACACCTGCACCACATGCCGCCCGTCACCGGTCTTGTCTCCATCGGAGACAACGCCACCGTGGAATTCGAGGCGGACCTGGCCGGCTATTGGCTCGACGGCGACACCTTGCATGTCGGCGCCATTGAGATCGGCGCGAATTCACGAGTGGGTACCCGCACGCTCGTGGACCCCGGGTCCCGTGTGGGCGAAGGGGCAGAGGTACTGCCGGGCTCGCACGTGACCGGCACGGTTCCGAACGACGAGCTGTGGGGCGGCTCCCCCATGTACCATCGCGGTGCCGCCTCGCAGACCTGGCCCGACATCGCTCCGGAGGCCGTATCTGGCCTTCCCACCTGGGGCAGGGTCAAGTCTCACCTGGCCTACTCCGGGGGCGCGGCCATCATTGGCCTGTTGCCGTTCTTGGCAATCATCCCGGGCACACTCCTGATCCTGCCGCAGGTGATCGGAATCGAGTTCTATGAACTGGTTTTCCCGGTCCTCGCGCTGTGGGTGCCGGTCTTCGTCATTATCACCGCTGCAGTGTGGCTGTTGCTCGTGGTGGGTTGCGTGCGCCTGGTCGCGGGCATGATCACCCCCGGTTACTTCCCACAGAACGGTCCCGTGGGCTGGGCCACCTGGCTCACCGAAACCCTCATGCAGCGCACGCTGATCTCGACCTACCCGATTTACGCGTCCTGCATCACCCCCTTGTTCCTGCGCTTGCTGGGCGCACGCGTGGGGCGCTCGGTCGAAATCTCCACAGCAGAGACCATTCCGCACCTCACGTCCCTCAAGGACGGTTCCTTCCTGGCCGACCACTCGCTCGTTGCCTCGCACCGGGCAGGATTCGGCTGGGTGCACCTGGGTACTTCCGTGATCGGGGAACGCACGTTCGTGGGTAACTCAGCGATCGTGGGACCGGACCGTGACCTTCCCGCAGACGCCTTGGTGGCTGTGTTGAGTTCCGCTCCCCACAAGGCCCCCGTGGGTTCGTCGTGGCTTGGCCGCCGTGCTCAACCCATTGCCCGCGCCCACACGGAAGCCGACGAGTCGGCAACCTTCCGTCCGCCCCGCCGTCTTCAGGCGGCACGTGGATTCGTGGAGGCGTTCCGCATGGTCCCGGCCATGGTGTCCGCGTGGATCGACCTGATGATCGTGTACGCGCTGACCAGCATCTACATGGCCCACGGCATGGGCATGCAGGGTCTGCTCTACACCGCACTGTGGTCCGGCGCGGTCCTGTTGGCCGCCAGCACGTTGGCGTGCTTGGTCCCCGTGATCGTCAAGTGGGCCCTCATGGGTCGCTTCCGCACCGGCGAGCGCCCGCTGTTCAGCTCGTTCGTGTGGCGTAACGAGTTGGCGGACGTGTTCTCCGAGTCCCTGGCCGTGCCGTCCCTGATCCGCCTCAGCGTGGGCTCCCCGTTGTTCAATGCCTGGACCCGCCTCATGGGTGCTCGTGTGGAACGCGGCGTCTGGTGCGAGACCTGGTGGCTGCCCGAGTTCGACCTGGTCACCCTGGAAGAGGGTGTGTCCGTCAACCGCGGCACCGTGTTGCAGACCCACTTGTTCCACGACCGCATCATGCGCTTGGAGCCGGTCTCAATGCGCCGCGGTTCCACGTTGGGCCCCAACAGCTTTGTGCTGCCGGGTGCCACGATCGAGGAACGCTCCACGGTTGGTCCCGGTTCGCTGGTCATGCGCCAGGAAACCGTACCCGCCGACGGCAACTGGGGCGGAAACCCCATCCGACATCTCGAACCCGGGGACCAGGCCATCAGTGCCCAGGTTGTTCCCGGACCGCCGGTTGCGGGACATGATCTTCCCATCCTGTCCACTGCACCCATCACGACACCACAGGCCGTCTCGGCGGCTGCCCCCGAGGAGGCCACCCGATGAACGAACAAGCAGTGGAGGAAATACCCGAAGGGTACCTGGCTCCCGGCGAGCGGCCCCGCCCCGGACAGCGCCCGCAGCGGGAGGTGTGGACCGGTGGCTCCGACAACGGCCGCACGTCCACGACCGAGGCCCAGCACTGGAGCGAAAATGCTCCGGTGGTCACTGCCCCGCCGCGCGCCACCGCACCCTCGCCTCGGCAAGCCGCGGCGACACGCAACGTGGCCAGCGCGGACGGGCGACGCACCAAGCGACGCATCATGGGGGTCGACGTCGCTCGAGGCTTTGCGCTTCTCGGCATGATCGCGGTCCACACCTTGCCCGCCTCCGTGGGCACCACCGATCAGCCTTCGTTGACGTGGGTGCTGTTCGGCGGCCATTCCGCCGCCTTGTTCGCCGTCTTGGCGGGCGTGAGCCTGGCATTCCTCACGGGTGGCAGGAACCCACGTAAGGGCATCGACGCGCGTCGCGCTCGCGTGGGCATCGCTGTGCGCGCACTGATGTTGTTCGCCCTCGGGTTACTCCTCAACACCTTGGACTTTCCGGCGTACAACATCCTGATCTACTACGGCCTGATGTTCCTGCTGGCCATTCCCTTCACCATCATGTCCGTGCGCTGGCTACTGACGAGCGCCGCGCTCTTCATGATCTTCGCCCCGATGCTCATGCAGTTCTCCCTGACGGTCCTGCCCGGACACGTGCACGACAACGCCAACCTCGTGGACTTGGTGTCGGAGCCCGGGACGGTCCTGGCCGAGCTATTCCTCACCGGAACTTATCCCGCATTGCCGTGGATGGCATTCATCTGCCTGGGCATGGCGCTGGGGCGGTTGCCCCTGACCCGTGATCGGACCCAGATTCTGATGGTGATCTTCGGAGCGGTGATCGCGGCCGTGGCGAAGGGCCTGTCCATGTTGATGCTGCTTCGCTTCGATGTACGCGAAGCATTGGTCGCGGCCACCCCGTGGCTGACCAACAAGGAGGTCATGACCATTCAGAATTACGGTCCAGACCCCGAGCTTCCGACCACTACGATGAGCTGGTTGCTGATCTCCGGTCCGCACACCAACACGCCCTTCGCCATCGCGGTGAGCGCGGGATTGGCCATGGTGGCCTTGGGAATCTTCCTGTTGATCTGCCGGTGGATCGGTCGTTTCTTGGCTCCCCTGGGTGCCATGGGATCCATGACCCTGACCATCTACAGTGCGCACCTGGTGTTTCTGGCCTTCGTACCCATCAGCGAAACCCCGATGTTCTGGTTGATCGTCCAGATCGCGGTGGCCGCGCTGGTGGCCACGGCATGGCAGCACGCGTTGGGTTCAGGCCCCCTGGAACGGTTCGTCACCAAGGCCTCCCGCGCCGCGGGTCGCAAGCTGGTGCCCAACGGTCAGGTCGGTCCCCGGCACTGATGCGATAGCCGCTTCCACCGGTAGACCATGAACCGGCGACAATGACTGAAGCCCCGAGCGATTCGATCGCTCGGGGCTTCAGTCATTACTCAGACGGCTACAACATTCCCACGAGAACGCAGGCTATGCGTGGCGTTTGTGTCACATTGTGGTCAGTCGTTCGACGTGGTCCCGTTCAGCGTGGGACCCGGCGCCAAGCGAATGGGGCCGCGAGCAGCAGCGATGTCTACCGTTTTGCACTTTTGCTGCACGATCACCTGCCCCTGGTCCACGAGCCCCGCGGCAACGTCGCGCACCAACGGCATCAGGTCCCGCCAGTCGTCCCCGCCAATCGCACGTGCGGTCTCGGAAGGGCAGATCGTTTTGCCGTTGCGTTGGCGCAGCAGATCACGGATGGATGCGGCGGCCCGGTCTCGGAGATCCGGCGTCTCGGTGGTCTCGGCAGTTTCGGGACTTCTGGGTATTGCTGCGCCCGGTTCAGTACCGCTCTCGCTCATCATGTGGGGATGTCCTCCGCGCTAGTCGACCAGCTGCATGGTGCGGATGAGCCGCTCGTGGCGTTTCATGCCAGCGGCAACCACCTGCGGGAAGCGCGCGTACCAGCCGAGGTGCTCCGCGGCGACGTCGGCCTCTGAAACCTTTTCGCCGCCGATGATCCAGTGCTCGCGCGGACCGCCCTCGAGCTCCTCGGGGCGATACCCCAGCGCATCCAGTGTGGACTCGTAAATCGGTGCGCGGATGCCGCCGAGCAATACGCGCCCCGGGTCCTTGACCTCGCCCGCTCGGCCCAGGTCGTCGAGAATCGCCCGGGCCACACCCATCAGCACCTGATTGCTCGGGTGGTTGATCACGTACGCGGCGTTGGGGCCAGCGGCTTCGAACAACGACGCCGCGTCCACCGTCCCGTGTGCCTCCTGCCGGGTTCGCAACTGGCGCAGTGATTCGTCCCGGGAAGCGCGAACAGCCTCCGGGGACACAGGCTCCAGGCGCACGGATTTCTGTCCTTGAGCGGCTGCGACCAGCACTCGGAGGTCGTGGTAGGGCGCGATGGGCGGGTCCGTGACGCCGGCTGCCCGCACGATCGCCAGCGTGGGCATGAGCGCAGTCCACCGCATCACGGGGTACTTCACGGCGCTAGCATCCGCAGGGGTCAGAGCGAGAATTTCATCCGATCCCAGGGGCAATCCGCGATACCCGGAAGCGACGGGTTGGGTCGCCACAAAGCTGCAACGGTTCAGTAATCGCGTGAGATGCGGTAGGTCTTCGGCCAGCAACTCGTGAACCGGTGGAACCCGCACACCGTGACAGCGACCCTCCCCCGCCCCGTGCAGGAGCACGCGCAGTGACTCGGCCTGGCAATTGCCGTGCACCATGAAGATCGGGGCATCCGGTAGTTCGGTGAGCCCGTAGAACTCACCGTAGTGCGCTCGGCGACCGGGGTCGTGCGGATCGAATCCCAATGCCTCAGCCATGTGCCACCCGTCCTTCGATGCGTTGGTGCGTGTCTGCCGGACGAGCCGCGTGGCACGCGTCTGATGCGTCCGATTCCCCACGGTTCACCCTACGTGTCTCCCGCAGCTCCAGTAGCCCGGGGGCGCTTTGTTCACCGCGTTCACACAACGCACCCAGCGCTTCGTCCAGGGTGAGCGGGGCCAGGACATCCACCACGTAGCGGGATCGATCAACGATCTTCGATCTCGGCTCACCCACCCTGATCCTGGGATCCTGTGCAAGGACAACCGGTACCGAGTCGCGGTCCACGAACCAGACGCCGGCGTCCGTGTCCCGGAGCAACTGGATCGCCGTCAGGAACGCCTCACCGTCATTCTCGTGACCGCGCACCCGAACCACCACGGCCGATTGCCCGAAGACCAGACCCCGCCCGCGGGTGCTCGGCAGTGGAATGCGACGGGCCAGTGCCATGGTCTCGGCGTCCTTGACGTCCCGAGTGTCGGGCCGACCACCCAAGTCAGGGCCATCGTGCCACGCGACTGCCCCCGCAACGTGAGCGAAGCGCGCGCCCGCTTGCCAGCACCGGTAGGCGAGGTCCCAGTCCTCTCCCCCGTAGCCGGTCAGTGTTTCGTCGAATCCGCCCACTCGTTCGAAGAGCTCACGGTCCACGCCCATGAGCGCGCTGATGATGAGTCGGAAATCCTCGACTCCGGCCTCTGCCAGGTCGTTCGTGCGGGCGTAGCCGTCCGAAAGCCAGGCAGGGTCCGTGAGTCGACGAGCGCCGTCGGCATGTCCGAGAGCCAGCCACTGGTCGATCTGGGCCGGCGTGCATGCGGAGACGTCCACGTGCTGGCGGGCACCCACGGCCAGGACGCCGTGACCGTCATCGTGGCGTTCGAGACCCGCGAGCATTGCGGTGAGGAATCCGGGTTCGGGCATCATGTCCCCGTCGAGGAATACGAGCCGGGGTGCCCGCGCGAGCGCCGCGCCCTTGTTGCGCGCCGCGGCCGCACGGAATCCCAGGTTTTCCTGCCGGGTGACGGTGATCGAGTACGACGTCGCTCGGGTCGCGGGTGCCTCGGCCGACCCGTCATCGCTGACGATCACCTCGAACTCGTGCGGCGGAAGATCTTGTCGTTCCAGCGCACGAAGCAGCCGGTCCAGTCCGAGTTGGTTCTCGTAGTAGGGCACGATCACGCTGACGCGCGGGGCGTTCTCCTGGTGCGAGGCGTCGATGGTGCGGGCACCCGGGATCACGGTGTCACCGGCGATTCCGAGGGCGCCCCAGGCTTCGCCGGTCGAACTTCCGCGGAGGTCGTTGATCGCGCGTTGGACGGTCCATGGGGCTGGAGGTTCGGGTCAGCAGCTGACAGTCGGGACCACTGGGTACGGGCGGCGTGAGCGGTGGAGGGGACGTCGGAATCGTTCCAGTCCCGTGCGTCGATCCACGTGGAAGCGGGATTCTCGAGTGCGGCGTTCAAGGCCGAAGGGAGGTCATCGGTGAGGGTCAACGCCCAGGGTGCACGATCACGGAGCTCTTCGAAGAACGGGTGCCGGGTGACGATCGGCCGGCGGCCGCTGGCGATCCAGCGCCCCACCGATCCCGATGCGGAGACGTGCTCCGGCGCGACCACTGGGACCGTGACCGAGCGTGCCGCCGCGGTGAGCTGCTCCTCGGCCAGAAAGCCGGTGACATGGAAGCGTCGACCCTGCGCGCCCGCACGTTCCTCGAACTCGGCCACGAGGTCCTGGTGACCGTCCGACGGCCGACCCAGCGCGGCGACGTCGGCGGAGTGATCACTGGATGCCAAGGCGGACAACACCCGCGCATGGCCCTTGCCCGGGTAGATGAACCCGAGAAGTCCCACGGTGGGGGTGTTCACGAACCCGAGGGGATCGCTGACTACCTCGAGGGCGGGGGCACGGTCGATGGGCAACGGGTCGACGTGCACGGGGGTATCCGTGGGCAGACCCGAATGCCTGATCAGAAGGTCACGTTCGTACTCGCTACTCACGATCACCGTGGACGCTGCTTCGACCACGCGAGCGTAACCGGCACAACGGGCCGTGAAGGCGTGGCCGTCGGAGGGTTGCGGGATGTCGTGAAGGGTGACCGATACGGGACGGTGAGCCGCGATCCGCTCGACGGTCCCAGAGGCGTCGTGCGCGTTGTGGCCGAAGATCCGGTCCGTGAAATGAAAGTGCACCGGCCCTTCGCTGGCCAGCAGGCGCGGCAGGATCTCGGTGATCTCACCCTCGATGCGCTCGGCGTGCGGAGTGTGATGGGCCAGGGCACTCGCGTGCATTCTGACCCCGTGTTGTGACGGTCCGACGAGAGCCAGGGTGGTTATTTTCACCCGTGAAACTCTACCGGACCGCCCATCATCCACCCCCGTCGATCCTGCCCCGCGACTCACGGGAGAGCGAGCCGGAAGACCTTACGCCACGCCTTGAAAACCTGCTTGGGCAACGGACCAGAGGTGTAGGGAATGCCGTACTCCTCGCAGATCGCCTTGACCCGCGGAGCGATCTCGGCCATGCGGTTGGACGGCAGATCCGGGAACAAATGGTGCTCGATCTGGAACGACAGGTTGCCGGTCATAAAGTGCATGAACTTGGAACCGTCGATGTTCGCCGAGCCCATGGCCTGGCGCAAATACCAGTGACCGCGGGACTCGTTCTCGATGTCCTCTTCCGTGAAGGTTTCGGCACCGTCCGGGAAGTGACCGCAGAAGATCACGGCGTGGGCCCACAGGTTACGGATCACGTTGGCGGCCACGTAACCCTTGATCGAGGACTTGGCCGAGCCGGTCAGCGAGGCCAACAGCGGCGACAGGACGAAATCCTTGGCGCTCTGCCGACCGAACTTCTTCAGGACCCGTTTGAGGTCCTTGAGCATGGCCTCCTTGGGCTTGGTGCCCTCCAAGTACTGGTCGAACTCGACATCGTAAATCGCGATGCCCCACTCGAACATGGGTGCCAGGCCGGCGTTGATCACCGGGTTGAGCAGGTTGGCCGGGCGCCACGGCTGCGAAGGATCCATGCGCAGCACGTTGTAGCCCACATCGCGGTCCTTACCGACCACGTTGGTCCAGGTGTGGTGGGTTTCATTGTGGGTTCGCTGCCAGCCCGATGCCGGCGCTACGAAGTCCCATTCCCAAGTGGTGGAGTGGATTTCCATGTCGTTCATCCAGTCCCACTGACCGTGCAGAACGTTATGACCGATCTCCATGTTCTCCAGGATCTTGCCGCCCGCCAGGCAGCCCACCCCCAAGAACCAGAAAGGCTTGTGCTTGGAGAACAACATGGAAGCGCGTCCCACCATTTCCAAGCTGCGCTGGAGCTTGATGACCCGATTGATGTACCGCGCGTCGGAATCGCCGCGCTTGGCCGTGATGTCATCGCGAATGGCGTCGAACTTGACCTCGAGCTCAATGAGTTGTTCCTCAGTGAGATTCAAGGGGTTGGGCGTTGGACGCGAGCGCTCTAATTCAAAGGTGGGTGTCTGCTCTTCCAATGTTGCTGTCATGCGTTGCTCCTTCAGAGGGGTGTGAATGCCTGTCGGCTGAATCTATGGGGTGGGCGGGAATGCGGCAGGGCCGCTAGACGTCCAATTCCACCCAGGGTGCTGGTCGGGTGATGCACGTTTGTACCAGCCCCGGATCGTGTGTCACCTCGCCGGTTCGGATGTCGGACACTTGGCCGTCCGTCATGGGGGCCAGGCAACTGCGGCAAATACCGATGCGGCAGCCGTGCGGTAATTGCCGACCCGAATTCTCGGCCGCTTCCAGGATGGAATCCGCCCCGGTGACCTCGAGCGTTTCCCCGGACTTGGAGAAATACACTTCACCGTTGCCACTCGCGCTGGTGCGCCGGGTGAGGTCGAAGCGCTCCACCCGGGATTCGCCGCCGAAGAGGATGGCCATGTCCTGTACCTGGCTCACGAAGGAATCGGGGCCGGACGAGTAGATCTCGCGATCCTGGTAGTCGGGGCACAATCGCGGGATGTCCCCTGTGTCGGAGAAGTCGATGCGACCGTCTTCGCGGCTGAACCGGAAAATGGGTTTCAATCCCGGGAACTGGTCCGCCAGTTCAAGGATCTCGTCGTGGAAGATGCAGTCCTCACGGGATTTGGAGGAGTACAGCAGCACCACATCGTGGTCGGGGCGCCGCGGCATGAGCGTGCGGAGCATGGACATCACCGGGGTGATGCCGGAACCCGCCACGATGAACAGGATGCTCGCGGGAGTTTCCTCCAACACGAACTGACCGGAGGGCTCCTCCAGGTACAGAAGGGTTCCGGGTTCGGCGTCGTGCACCAAGAACGTGGACACCTCACCGTTGGCTTTCACCGTGATGGAGGGATCGTGGCCCTCTGCGGCGCTGATGGAAAAGGGGCGCCACACCCGCTTGCCGTTGAGTGAGACTCCAATGCGTGCCCACTGACCGGCCACGTGGGGAATCCACCCGTCCCCGGCCTTGAAGAAGATGGTGGAGGTGTCCGGTGTTTCACGGGTCACATGTGACACGATTCCCCGGGTGTACCGGGCACTGGTCAGGTTGTTGAACACCTGAAGGAAGTCTTTCGGATCACGCGGGTACGTGAACTGTGAGACGGCGAATTTCAAGAGTTTTCGAGCGCTCTTGTTCTTCACGCTAGGCCCCCACTTCTTGACTATCGCCAATCATAGAAATCTGGATATCAGGTTGCACTTTCTGCGAACGGGACCGGTACTCACACACCGACCTCCGATGCCGGAACCTGTTGACGATCTGCGCGGGTCCTCGGTCTCTACGGATGTCCAGCCACTCGGGATCATGCGTGGCCAGAACATTATTACCGTAACAACCAGGTATGCGTGCCCACACCGAACCTCCTGATTGTTACCTGAACACAACCTTGGGTGTGGGCCCACATCAGCAGTCCTTGCACTTGTGCAAGTTTGCACCAGTGCATAATATGTACCGGTGTCAGAAGTGAATGTGTCATTACGTGAGCGTCATCGAGCCCAGACCTCACGCGAAATCCACGAGGCCGTATGGGAGCTGTCCCGCCGAAACGGGTACGGTGCTACCACTGTGGAGGCCATTGCCGAACGTGCGGGGGTCTCCCGTCGAACCTTCTTCAACTACTTCGCGTGCAAGGAAGATGCCGTTCTGGGGCTGAAGCCGGTTCACATTCCGCAGGCAGCCCTAGAGAACTACGAGGACCCCACCACCGGTGATGAGTTCTCCCGAACCGTGCGTCTCTTCATGGCCGTCCTCCGGCACTCCGCCGGATTCAGCGCTACCGGCACAGAACGCAAGGAGTTGCTCGCGGCCAACCCGGACCTCTCGCGAAAAATCGGGCTCCACATCACGGCAGCGGAGTCCTTGGTGGCCTCGACCGTTGCCGGGCATTCCACCGCATCGACCAGTACGCGGGCATCCGAGAGGTCGCAGGCCTACGTTCTGATGGCCGGCTCGGTCCTCAAATACGTTTACCGAAACAACGAAGACCTGACCAGCAATTCTGACCCGGACGTCGTCGACCGTGCCGTGGAGCAGGCCCTGTCCGTCTTCCGATCCGCATTCAAGGAGGTTTCATGAGTCACACCACGGCGCCGGCCTCGGGCCGGACCTCGAGCACGGAAGAGTCAGCACCCCCGCCACGCCTGGTCCTGCTGTTCGGCGCACTGATGATGGTCATGTTGCTCGCGGCGCTGTCCCAAACCATTCTGTCCACCGCGCTGCCCACCATGGTGGGAGAACTCGGCGGAGTAGATCACATGAGTTGGGTCATCACCGCATACATCCTCGCTTCAACCGTCATGATGCCCGTGTACGGGCGGATCTCCGACCTCTTGGGACGCAAGCCCATCCTGCTCGCCGCCGTGGTGCTGTTCATTGCAGGATCCGTGATCGGTGCAGCGGCCCAGTCCATGAGCCTGCTCATCGCGGCACGCGTGGTACAGGGTCTGGGCGGCGGTGGCCTGATGATCCTCTCCCAGGCCGCCATTGCGGATGTGGTGCCCGCCCGCGAGCGCGGCAAGTACATGGGCGTCATGGGTGCCGTCTTCGCGGTGGCCTCCGTGGCCGGCCCGCTGCTCGGTGGCTGGTTGACCGAAGGACCCGGTTGGCGCTGGGCGTTTATCATCAACATCCCCCTGGGAATTCTGGCCTTCACCGCCGTGGCCGTGTTCCTGCGGATCCCCCGGCCCGAACGCGCCAAATCCTTGAACCTTGATTACCTGGGCATGGTGCTTCTGGCGTCGGCCACCACCACGCTCATCCTGGTTTGCACGTGGGGCGGCCAGCAGTACGACTGGCTCTCCCCACAAATCCTGGGCCTGGCACTGTTCACCGTTCTCGCCGCCGGTGCCTTTGTCGTGACCGAGTCCAAGGTCAAGGATCCGGTGATCCCGCTGTCGCTGTTCGCAGACCGGAACTTCACCCTGACCACTGTGGCCGGCCTAATGGTCGGCATCGTGATGTTCGGTGCCCTCGGATACATGCCGACCTACATCCAGATGGCCAAGGGCGTGGATGCGACCACGGCCGGACTGCTGATGACGCCCATGATGGGCAGCCTCCTGGTCACCTCCGTAATTTCGGGTCAGATCGTCTCCAAGACGGGTCGGTACAAGTTCTTCCCACTCGTCGGCATGGTCATCACCGGACTGGGACTGTGGCTCACGTCCACCATGACCGCGGCCGATCCCATCTGGAAGCTGTGCCTGTTCATCGCCATCTTCGGCGCGGGAATCGGCCTGAGCATGCAGATCCTGGTGCTCATCGTCCAGAATTCCTTCCCCAACCGCGTGGTCGGCACGGCCACGGCGTCGAGCAACTTCTTTCGTCAGGTGGGTGCCACGGTCGGTTCAGCCGTGGTCGGTTCGGTGTTCGTGACCCGTTTGCACGACCTCCTGGCGGAGCGGATGCCACCGGCCGCCGCGAACGCCCCGGTCAGCGCCAACTCCCTGACGCCCGGCGCAGTCCAGGGTTTGCCGGATGCCCTGCGCATCCCGGTAATCGATTCCTACAACGACGCGCTCTTGCCCATCTTCCTGTTCATGGTGCCGTTGACGATCATTGCCCTGGTGCTGCTCTTCTTTGTGGAGGAGAAGCCTCTGGCAACGCAGATCGACCGCGAGGTTTACGCCCCGAAAGACGATGAACCGGCCGCCGACGCCGCCTCCGACGCCAAGCTGCACGGTGCGGATCCGGCTGTTTCCGATCCCTCCTCCGCTACCGTTAAGCCGGAATCGGACCAACGGTCCGTCTCGACCCGTCCCTGAGCAGGAGCATCCCGTGCGCATTCGCATCAACATCACCAGTGTCCTGGTGGACGATCAGGCCAAGGCTCTGGCGTTCTACACCGACAAGCTCGGCTTCGAGCTCAAGCACGACGTTCCCGCCGGTGAGGCCCGTTGGCTCACCCTCACCTCCCCCGGCGATCCCGACGGCGTGGAGCTCCTCCTCGAGCCGGACGCCAATTTCGGTGCTCCCGAGTTCAAATCCACGCTGAAGTCCGCGGGGGTTCCCTACACGCAGTTCCAGGTGGACGACGTGCAGGAGGCGTTCGACGAGCTGCGCGAGAAGGGTGTGGAGTTCACCATGGAACCCACGAACGCTGGTCCGGTGAGCATCGTGGTCCTGGATGACACCTGCGGAAACCTGATTCAGCTCATCAGCGAGAACTAGCGCGCGACCCGCGCAGCGGTAAAACGATCGACGGTACGACCCAGAAAACGAAAGTTCCAGGTCGTACCGTCGATCGTTTTTATGGAGATCCACTCTGGCGGGGTTCTACCGTCGGTCAGACGGCTTCAGACAGCCGGGCGGTTAGTCCTCGCTCGGAAGTTCCCGCTGGATGTCCTCCACCAGGTCCCCGATCAGCTCCGGGGCATCATCCAGGCGGGCTCGCAGGGACGCCATCTCGATGCCGTGCAGCAGACCCACTGCGTAGCGGTCCTTGCCGGTGCGCTGGAAGCTGCGGGCCACACGGGCCAGCCAGTGTTCCATGACGGCGCAGTCCGTGAGGGAACCGAGTTCGTCCTGGTATTCCTTGGCGTACGACGCCGCTTTGGAGCGTTTCTTGCCCGGCTCGACATTCGCGCGGTCCAGGGCATCGCTGACGTACCGGACGGACTTGATGGCCTTGCGGGCGTCGTGCAGGTGATCGAAGTAAACGGCCAGCGCCACGGGATCCTCGTCAGCCTGCGCCAGCCGTTCGCTCAGCTCGGCACCGAGCTCGCTGACTTCGGTTTCACCGGTCTCAGAATCCACGGTCGGCTTGGCCGTGGCCTTCTGGATCACGTCCGTCAAAGCGGTCGTCATGACGGCCTTGGCGAATTTCTTTGCGGACAGCCCCGCGGCCTGCTCACCGAACGTGGAGTCCTGGAACAGTGCCCGCAGGTCAGTCAACAACTGGATGTGCTCGGGACTGTCCAGCATGCGGCGAACGGCCCGAGCGGCGTCGGCAGACGCTGCCTCCGAGGCGGCAAACAAGTCCTGCCGGGCCGCGGTCGTGATCTGGCCCTGGAACTCGTAGTCCAACCGAGCGTGCAGTTGCTCGGCCGCGACTTCCTCGTCACGAGCATCGCTGAGTGCCCGCGCCAGAGTCTTGAGGCGTTCCTCGAGATCAGCCCCGATCTGCTCGGGGATGAAATCGCGCGAGGCGTGCAGCACGCTACGCAAGGCACGGCTGCGCACCCGCATCTGATGCACGGAATCATCCGCGTCGATCCGCACCGCGAAATCCCAGTGCTGCAGCTGGCGTGTGAGAGTTTCACACATGGACGCCAGAACGTCCTGGCCGCTGGTCGGTGCGTCCTGGACGGGTTCGGATGCTTGCTTCTTCTCAGCTTCCTTCGTGGACTTCTTGGATTTCTTGTCCTTTTTCGCAGAGTCCTTGGAAGAATCCTTGTCCTTGCCGTCCGCGGCCAGTTCCTTGGCCGGCCCTTCGTCCTGGCCCAGCGCGCGAGCAATCTTGGCCGGCGACGTGGAAGCCACTGCCCCCGCCTCGAACAAAATGTCCTCGACTGCCGAGAAGACCGCCTTGGACTGCTTCTTGGACAGTTCATTGGAGCTCAGCTCGATTTCGCACTCGCTCCACTCACGATCGACCCCGGCTCGCTCATCACGCGCGCAGACGAAATCCACGCACAGCACGGCGTGCTGCTGACCGTCTTCGGCGGTGATCGGGTACTCGGCGCGCTTGGTATTGATGGTCGCTACGGGCGTGAGCGGCTGGTCCAGGGTGATCCCGACCAGCGTTTTACGCAACGCTGCGGGCATGCGCGTCGAGGTCTTGAGCGGCTCGTAATGCAGCTCCCCACGCACCTTGCCTGCCTTGTACTTCACGTGCCAACC
Source organism: Kocuria sp. WRN011 (assembly GCF_002295155.1). NCBI lineage: Bacteria > Bacillati > Actinomycetota > Actinomycetes > Micrococcales > Micrococcaceae > Kocuria > Kocuria sp. WRN011. The sequence continues at coordinate 42,509 of NZ_NSGI01000013.1, read as the reverse complement.
GTCGTCGCCGCCGCCCGCACGACGCCGCACGGCCACGTTGGCACCGCTCAGCGCGTAATCGTCGGTGTCGAAGTACGCGGCCGTCAAGTCGTAGATTGCGGGCTCGCCCACCGTGAATCCTTTGACCTTGTGCAGCTTGATCTTGGCCGCCTGTTTGGGCGAGACATCGTACTTGCGCTCAATCTCCCATTGGTGCTCAGCCATGACACTCCCTAGATAAGAAACGCGCCGCGACCATCCCTGCTGGGTACGGCCGCGGCGCGGAATCAAAATATTTCTCTAAATCGTTGTGGTTCTACGCGCTATGCCCGGCGGCGCTTGAGGACGTCGTCCAGATTGAGGGCCGCGGATTCCCGTGCACCCGCCTCGGCGGCGTCCTTCAACGTGGTGGACTTGGCTGCGGGGCGCTGCGGAACCTGCAGGGGCTCGGGTTCACGCGGGGGAACGACCGGAGCCTGGGTGTACAGCGGCTTGGGAACCGGAACCGGCTTCCAGGTGGCCTTGCCCTCGAACTTGGGGGCAGTGGAGCGAGCGACCTTGAGGGCTTCCGCGCGCAGTTCATCCACGGTGTAGGCGGGTTCATGAGTCTTCGCGGCAACCTGCTGCTCAGGCTGTTCCACCTGCACGGGCAGATCCAGCGCGGCCATGGCACGGCGTTCGCGGACCTGTTCTTCCTGGCGGTTCTCGTCCTCGTTGTCGAAGAGCTTCTGCTCCGGCTGCTCCACCGGAGCGCTCACGGAACCGCGGGCACGACGAACGTTTTGTTCCTCGACGGCCAGGTAACGCAATCCGGCAACACAACCGATGCCCAGCAGAGTCAGGACGGTCGGCACAGCCCAGGTGACCGCGGTGAAAGGAGCCATGACACCCGTGATCAGAGCGGTGAACAACAGCATGGCACCGGCCAAGAAGATCAGGGTGCGGTCCCACCGAATGTGCAGGCCGGCCATGGGGCGGCGCGCAGATGCCGCGGTGGACGGTTCCGTTGCCGGCGTCTCCATGGTGCTCTCCCGTTCGTAGGTTGATGTCTTGGGCGCAAGACTCACTGTAGTGTGCTGTGGGCCATTGCGGGGTGCATCGAACCGGAGGTCGCGCGCATCCACCTGTGCCAGCACGGGGGTGTCTTCACGTCGCAGAATTCGGGGTGCCAACCATACCGCGCACAACACGCACACGATGGCCAAAACGGCCGAGCTGCTTACCCACGTCAATCCCACGACCCCTACCCTAAAGGAGCGGGGGACGAAATCTGCGCCACACAGGACCGTGTTGCTTACAACGGTGTAATTCGTTGCGTGCTACACGGTGCTTTCCTCAGAATACCCTTGCCGGGGTCATCAGAAACGTGCCCGGTGCACGGTCACGAGTTCATCGGATCCCGTGAAGCGATGCACCAACCCGCGGGGAACCTCCGGTGACGTGAGGGCAAAGCTCCGGTGATCCCGCCAGTGCCCGGAAATGTGCAGAAAGTCTTTCCGTAAACCTTCGTCACGGAATCCAAGTTTCTGCACCACTCGCAAAGATTTGACGTTCTCCGGGCGAATGTTGATTTCCATCCGGTGCAGATTCAAATGCTGGAAACAGTAATCGGTGGCCATTGCGACCGCCATGGGCGCAATCCCTCGGCCCGCTTGAGCGGCATCCACCCAGTACCCCAGAGTGGCCGATCTGAACGAGCCACCCGTGATGCTGGAAACACTCAGCTGGCCCACCAATTCGTCTCGGCCGGTCTCCGGATTCACTTCCGTGATCAGCCACGGTAACGAGGTGCCCTGTTTGGCTTGGTCGCGCATCAGTTTCACGAACTGGCGGTACGTGGGCGGCTCTCCCCCGGGCAGCGGGTTGCTGGCCTCCCACGGCTCCAACCACTCACGATTCCGGTACCGGACGCTGTCCCATTCAGCACGGTCACGCATGGACAATGGGCGCAGCGTCAGCTGCGCCCATTGCACACTTACCGGCCACACGACTTCAGTGTTCACGGAACACTGACTATCAGTCCTGCAGGTCCTTTGCGAAATCCTTGACCCACTCGCGCAGGTCCGGACCCAGGTCGCCACGTTCGCACGCGAGCACGATGTTGGCCTTGAGGTAGGACAGTTTGTCACCGGTGTCGAAGCGGCGGCCCTTGAAGACCACGCCGTACATACCGTGCGCCTGATCACCCTTGTCGGAAATGGTCTGCATGGCGTCCGTCAGCTGGATTTCGCCACCGCGGCCCGGAGGGGTGTTCTCGAGGATCTCGAAGATCTCGGGGTGCAGCACGTACCGGCCGATGATGGCCAGGTTGGACGGCGCATCTTCCGGAGCGGGCTTCTCCACCAATCCGTTGACCTGGACGTACTCTTGGCCATCGACCGCGGTGATGTCCGCGCAGCCGTAGGCGCTGATCTGCTCCTGCGGAACCTCCATGAGAGCCACGACCGAACCACCGGTGGCTTGCTGAACCTCGATCATGCGTTCGAGCAGGTCTTCGCTCTCGTCGATGAGGTCGTCACCGAGCAGCACGGCGAAGGGGTCATTGCCCACGTGGGTCTTGGCACGCAACACTGCGTGGCCCAGGCCCTTGGGATCCTGCTGACGCAGGTAGTGAATCTCACCCAGGTCGGAGGCGTGCTCAACTTCAGTGAGCAGCTTGTCCTTGCCGGATTCCTTGAGGGATGCCTCGAGTGCGGGCACACGGTCGAAGTGATCCTCCAGGGCGCGCTTGGAACGCCCCGTGATCATCAGGACATCGTCCAGGCCCGCGTCCACGGCTTCCTGAACGACATATTGAATGGCGGGCCGGTCAACGACCGGCAACATTTCCTTGGGCATGGCCTTGGTGGCCGGCAGGAAACGAGTTCCCAGACCTGCCGCGGGGATGACCGCCTTGTGCGCGCGCTTGGTTTGATTAGGGCTCATAAACTCAGGTTAATGGACGATCCTTCCGTGTGGCTGATTGAGGCAAAATATGCAGAGTTTGTCATCGTCCCTTCATGAGGGGACACCCCGCTTTCGCACGTTTCTCCTCGACGACCGCCGCTCGAATCCACCAAGGACGGAACTGTGATGACCTCCATTTCCTCGAACGGGACCACGAAAGCCGACCTGAGGCGGCGCATCCTGACCGAGCGGCGTCGTCGTTCACCCCAGGTGCGCCAGGCAGCAGCGCACGCGTTGACCGAGCACCTAATGCGGGAGTTGGCCAGGACCTCGACCGGGGATCTGGCCGCGTTCCTGCCCCTGGACACGGAGCCTCCGCTGCTGGCTGCTCTCGAGGCAGCGCACCAAGCCGGTCACCGGGTCTGGGTGCCCGTGGTGGAGACCGACCGTGCGATGCGGTGGTGCCAATGGCGGCCGGGAATCGCGCTTGCGCCCGGCTCGTTGCCGAGTCTGCGCGAACCGATCGGTCCCCGGCACGACATCGAGGTCTTCCGAACCATCGCTCTGATGGTCATCCCGGCCGTTGCCGTGGGCGCCGACGGCGTTCGGCTAGGTTTCGGGGGCGGCTACTACGACCGCTTCCTGGAAAAACTCGCGGCCGCGCATCCCCTGCCCGAGATGCTTGCGTGTGTGTTCCACGACGAGATCCTGGTCGCCGGGAGTATCCCGCGAGAACCACACGACGCCGTGATGACCAAGGCACTGACCGAACGCGGTGTGGTCGGCTTGGGGAGCAGTAAGAATCACACTTCGCAGCCGTCCGGGGCGGAGTAAGATTGGCACTCGGTCCACACCAGTGCCAACTACTTGCGAGGAAATCCGTGCCCGTTTACGCCTACGGCTGCAAAGACTGCGGCCATGCCTTCGACATCCGTCAGTCCTTCACGGACGATGCCCTGACCGAATGCCCCGAGTGCGGTGGCCAGCTGCGTAAGAAGTTCAACACCGTGGGCGTGGTGTTCAAGGGCTCCGGTTTCTACCGCAACGATTCTCGTTCGGATGCCAAGTCCTCCGCTTCGAACGGCTCGGATTCCTCGGCGTCCAGCTCATCTTCATCGTCGTCGAATTCGACGTCGTCTTCGTCCGGCTCCTCCGAGAAGTCCTCTTCCAACAAGGCCGCCTCGAGCGCTGGTACATCTGGGGCTTCCTCGTCCTGAACGGCAGTCCCCTGCGGTGCGTCGTGAGATGACCGCGGCATAGGCACTCCACAGTGCGACCGCGGCCTGTGAAGTCGCGCGCGCATCCCCAACCGGGCTGGTGACTCCGCCGCGGACCCGTGAATGCTCATAACGTTCGGGCATGAGCCCACGAGCCCGCCCCCGATACCCACTGAGTCTGCGTTTCCGAACGGCGGTGAACCGCCGCCACCGGTTGGTCGCCGCTGCCCTGTGTGCCGTGGCGCTCACACTTCTGATCCTGCGGTTCGCTCCCCCGAGCGCGCAGTCCTCCCCCGTGGTGACCGTGGTCAATCCAATACCCGCGGGGCAGGCATTGACCAGTTCGGATATGAACGTCCAGGACGTCCCTATCGATTGGGTTCCCCAGGACGCACTCACGGACCCCGCACTCGTAACGGGACAGCCTGCCACGGTTGCCCTGGTCCCCGGGCAATTCCTGACGGAATCCTCAGTGCTTGGTCCGGGACTCCTCAAAGGCCAGCCAGACGGCACCACTGCGGCCAGTATTCGTGTCAGCGATCCCGCAGTCCTGCGACACATCCGTCCCGGTGACAGTGTGGATGTGGTCCACCAACCGGACAGCGCCGGGCACGACCAACGGAAAACCATGGCGGAATCGGTGACCGTGCTGTGGAGCGCATCCGAGGATGCTGGTCAAGATGCGTCGCTGTTGTCGGCTTCGGGAACCGATTCCGACCTGGGTCTGGTCGTACTGGCCGCGCCGCGTGATACCGCGACTGGTCTGGCCTCCTTGGACGGCTCCGGACGAACATCGTTGATCCTGGTGGCGGATTAGGTGGATAACTCGGACGTGCCGTGTGGGGGCAGAGTTTTTCAGCCCCAGTGCGGGGGACGCTGTTCCTTTAACCACAGCTCGTGTTCCCAGTCGGACATAGCATCCGAGGCCCCGGACGCGGCACGATCTGGGTCACTCGGCCGCGCGGAGAGGGCGGGATCGTTCACGGCCAAGTTAGGATCCGGCGCACGACCACCGGTGACCCGCCGATGCCCCCGGCGCCGGCGTTTGGAAAGCTCGGTAGCATTTCCGGAAGCAGTGCTGCTATCCGAATCCGCCACCTGACGTGACCCGGTTTCGTGACCGGAGTCAGAACCATGAACGAAATCCACGGGCTCGTCGGATCCGGCCTTCGGGGCCGAGTTTTCCTCGTTCATGGGCCCGCTCAGCCGTTCTCCGCGTCAGCCGACGAGTCCTCGGATCGCTCCGGCCACTCAGCAGCTTCCTGCTCACGGGGCTCGGTCGCCGAGGACTTTGCCTTGGCGTTCAGCCCCAGATACCGCTGCACCAGCGATGCCACCGTCTGCGGATCCGTGAAGACCTCAACGGACCACAGGCTCACGTAGTTCCAGCCCGCCCGTTCGAGTTGCTGCGGAATCAGGCGGGAGCGCTCACGCACACTGAGGGCGCGGCTGCGATCGGAACCGTCGGACTCGATGGCTACGGGAATCCGCGGGGCTTCGCCGTTCTCGGTCGGCTGCACCACGGCACCCGCAGACAGGGACTCGGTATCCGCGTACGCCACCACGTCAATGATGTCCGCATAGTCCGTGTGCACCGTGGCGCCCGCGCGACCCAAGCGGTCGGCGAGGTCCGCGACCAGGGCGTCCGCGGCGTCGTCGGCGATCGAAGCCGGCGCCTGGGCCTTCTCGGATGTCGTAGATTCGCCGAAGAGCAACTCGAGCATGCGGTACATGTCCCGCGCGCCGTACTGCAGGCGACGTTCCTCGGTGTCCTTGGGGTGGATGGAGGTGACGATGTGCGTGTGGCGACGTGCGCGGGTCATGCCGCGCACGAAGGCCTGCCGCCCGTCCTTCTCGGACAGCGCGCCCAGGTTGGGTGTCGACCTGCCGGACGTGGTGCGCCCGAAGCCCAGGGAGAAGATCACGGTGTCGCGTTCGATCCCGGCGGCGCGGTGAAGTTCAACCACGCGGAAGGACTCACGGCCCGGCGCGAAGAAATCTGCGGCCTCACCGTTTTCGCGCAGCCTGCGCTGCACGGCCTGCGCGACGCGGGTCGCGTGCATCGCACTTGCGGTCACGACGGCGAGCGAGCGCTCGGGGTGACGCATCGCGTGGGCGAACACGAGATCCACCGTGCGCTGCACCTCCGCCGACGGCGCCTGCACACCTTCCGTACCGGCGGTCAGGACACCCACGCCGTCCTCGACGTACTCCGCGGACATCCCCGAGGTGGGGCTGACCAGCTCGGATGCGTGCGGGAGGCGAGCGAGAGCGCCGTCGTAGAACGCGGAGTTGAGGTAGTTGAACAGGCGCGGGTCCATGGCCCGACGCACCGAGGTGAGACCGCGCTGGTCGACCACGCGGCTGAGCGCGTCGAAGGCCGATTCGAGCTCGGCCACCGGCTGTGGGACGTCCCCGGAATTCTGTTGCGGTGCCACCGTGAAGGGGTGGGGATTACCGGCGTGGGCATCGCCGAAGGCGATGACCTGGTCCGCACGCACCAGAGCCGGCAGGGTCGCGGCGAGAGGCGTGGATTCGGCGTCCAGGATGACCACGGTGTCGATGTGCTGGTCCTCGGCCAGCGTTGCCGAGAGCACGAGCGGGCTCGCGGTCCACACCGGCACCAACTGCTTGATGAGCCCTTCCTCCGCGCTCAACTGGTCCGGGCGCACCCGCCCCGAGCGCAGCATGTCCCGCAAGTTCCGAGCGGCCACGGGACTGCGTCGGATGCTGTGCCTCCAGCGCATGGCGAGTTCGTGCATCAAACGGCCGGGAGCCGAGGCCACGTGTGCGGAATCGGCGCGCCGGAAAATGGATTCGGTGCGTCGCAGTTCGTTGCCGTGGGGCATAGCCACGAAGTCGTCGCCGCTGATCATGGCCTCGAGCACGGATTGCCACCAGGCCAGTTCCAGCTCACCCCGGACCTCGTGGGCGGGCACGCGACGGTCCTGCATGTCCTGCAGGAACTCCCCCAACCCGCGCGAACGCAGGTCGTCCAAGAGCATGGTGCGTTCGGGCAGCGTGGCCAGGTGGGCCTCGTCGTTGATCAGATCGTCGAGAGTGGTTTCCAGCTGCTCGACGTCCGCTGATTCCAGTGTGGCGGCGGTGGGTGAACCTTCCAGGGCAATCGCGAGTCCCTCGAGGTCCTCACTGAATCGACGCTGGATGTCCCGGACCTCGCGAGCGCGATCGGACACGGCCGGTTGCTCGAGGGACGTGGCCCATGTGCGCCAGCGGTCCCGCTCGGACTGCACCTTGACCAACGCCGCGTGCAGGTCCGAGATGTGAGCACCCGGGCGCATGTACTCCTTGGCGGCCTTGCGCAATCGTGAGCGTTGCAGCCCGGTCATCTCGATTCCGTGATCCCGGCGCCAGCCCGATGACGCGGTCGCGGCAATCAGGTCGGTGACCGGTCGGTCGTAGATGTCCGGGGTGAAGTGCTTGAGGGAGTCGCCGACCTCGATGACCAGCGACAGCTGTTGCGCCCACTCCTGGATGGTGCTTCCGGGGCGCAGCCCGGACACTGCCAGGACACTGCGGATCCCGGTCTTCAGGGTGGTCAGTTCGAGCAGCAGGGACTTGGCCAGTTGGTGGGCTTCGCGGGCCTCGTCGTCATTGACCAAGCGAGCACCGTTCCACGGCCCGGCGAGGGTCTCGGCGTCGAAGGCCCCCAATCGGGCGGCGCGTTCCAGTTGCTTCTCGACCTCGGCACGGTGGGACACGGCGTCGAGCACCGATCGGCGGAACCGCACGGCCGTCTGCGGGCCGGGTTCGCGGGCCGTCAGCTCCGCTAGGGCCTGCATCGCCTGATAGGGCGAGGCCTGCCAGCGCGGGCGCACGGCATGCAGCGATTCTTCGTGAACACGCAGCTGACCCCGCGTAACTCGCAGTGTGTTGTGGAGCTGCTCGAGATCCGGTTCTTCAGTGCGCTCGTTGCGGGCGATGGCGTTCACGAGTCGCTCGGCGATGTCATCGTCGTTGAGGTGCGAGCCCAGCGGCAGCACGAGCGACTCCAGACCCAAACGGCTCCAGGCGCGGGTGAAGGCGGAGAGCGTGGTGCGGGACTCGCCCAGCACCAGGACACTCTTGTTGCGGTACACGAGTGAGCCCACGGTGGCCACCACGGTGTCGATGGCAGGAGTGCCCACCGGTGTGCTGACCACAAAGCTCTCGCCTTGTTCGGCCAGGTCCACGACCTCCTGCTGGCTGCGGTCCAGATCGGTCAGGGACAGTTCCTGCGCGGGATCGCGGTGGTCGAGAGGCTCGGCGCGGTTCTCGACGGGAGAGACGACCGGGAGTTTGCCCACTTCGTGGTTCTTCAGCCGCGCCAAGTCACGCACGAACGCGGTGCGCGCCTCGACGTTCTCGTCCGCGGGACGTTCGTGCAGGTCCGCGAAGGTCGACACGAGCAGCTGGTGATCCACGTGCATGCCCGGGACGTCCACGGCCAGCTGCCGCAGGGTCTCGAGCACGGGCGCGGGATCCAGACGGCGGGTGCCGTACGCCAGGCGAGACATCTCCCCCGTGGCCAGCTCCACGTCGTAATCCTCGCGCAACCGGCGCACCAGGGCCGGGTTCAACCGCGCCGGAGCCACAATCTGCAGTTCGAAATCCTTACCGTCCGGTCGTAGCTTCACGGTCACCGGTGCCAGCAGCACCGGTGCGATGAATCGCCGCTGCCCGTCCACGGCCGGGTTGGTCAACCACGACGCCGTTCCGGCCGCTAAATACGCGGCGTCCAGTCCGTGCATGACCGAGAGTTCATGGATCTTGGTACGCAGCGCACGTGCGGAGCGGGCAGCACGTTCGTAGGCGGGGTCCTGATGATGAATCATCGTGGACAGTCTGGTGGGACGGCCCATCAACAACTGCGCCTGTCCCGAGGAATTGGCTTCCGCCAGGTCGATGCACACGTTATCCACGCGGTTGAATTCCAGCAGTGTGTCCGGACCGGTATAGGCATCCATTTGCTGGGTCCAGGCACGCAAGGACACCCTGGAATCGGTCCCGGTCTCGGTGGTGTTCTCGGGGCGTTCTTGGGGCGCGTCTGCAGACATGAGTCTCCTACTCACGAGTGCGCCGACCGCGCCACCCGCTCCCGGGTGACGCGGCCGACGCACCGGCACTGATGTTCGATCACAACGAGTGTGGGATTACTCCCACTCGATGGTTCCGGGCGGCTTGGACGTGACGTCCAGGACCACGCGGTTGATTTCCTCGACCTCGTTGGTGATGCGGTTGGAAATCTTGGCCAGCAACTCCGAGGGCAATCGTGACCAGTCCGCGGTCATGGCATCCTCGCTGCTGACGGGGCGCAGCACAATGGGGTGACCGTAGGTGCGGCCGTCTCCCTGCACGCCCACCGAGCGGACGTCCGCGAGCAGGACCACGGGCATCTGCCACACGTCGTCGTCCAGGCCGGCGCGGGTCAGCTCCTCGCGGGCAATGGCATCCGCGCGGCGCAGGATGTCCAGTCGCTCCTCGGTGACCTCACCGATGATGCGGATACCCAGGCCGGGGCCGGGGAAGGGCTGGCGGCCCACGATGTTCTCCGGCAGACCCAGTTCGCGACCCACCGCGCGGACCTCGTCCTTGAACAGCTGGCGCAGCGGCTCGACCAACTCGAACTGTAGGTCTTCCGGCAGCCCGCCCACGTTGTGGTGGCTCTTGATGTTGGCTGCACCTTCACCGCCGCCGGATTCCACGACGTCCGGGTACAGGGTGCCCTGGACCAGGAACTGGACGGGCTTACCGTCAGCGGCCTCGGCGCGCAGCACCTGTTCCTCCGCGGCCTCGAACGCGCGAATGAACTCGCGGCCGATGGTCTTGCGCTTGGTCTCGGGATCGCTCACGCCGGCCAGTGCGGAGAGGAAGCGATCCGATTCGCGGGCCACGTGGAGCTTCACACCGGTGGCGGCCACGTAATCCTTCTCGACTTGTTCCACCTCGTCCTGGCGCATCAGGCCGTGATCGACCAGCACACAGGTCAGGCGGTCGCCGATGGCGCGCTGCACGAGAGCCGCGGCCACAGCCGAGTCCACGCCGCCGGACAGGCCGCACAGGGCCTTGCCGTCGCCCACCTGGGCGCGGATCAGGGCGACCTGCTCGTCAATGATGTTGCCGGTGGACCATGACGGACTGATCTGGGCACCGTTGAACAGGAAGTTCTCGAGCACCTGCTGGCCGTAGGCCGAGTGCTTGACCTCCGGGTGCCACTGCACGCCGTAGAGCTTGCGTTCGGGATTTTCGAAGGCCGCCACGGGGGCGCCGTCACTGGAAGCCAGGGTGGTGAAACCTTCCGGCGCAGCGGTCACGGAATCACCGTGGCTCATCCACACGGTCTGCACGTCCGGGGAGCCCTCCAACAGGGTTCCCGTGACCTCCTGGGACGCGGTGGCCACGGTGGCACCGTATTCGCGGGCTCCGGTGCGTTCCACCGAGCCACCCAGTGCGCTGGCCATGACCTGGAAGCCGTAGCAAATGCCCAGCACGGGCACGCCGGCCTCGAACAGCTCGGAGTCACGCTGCGGTGCGCCGGGTGCGTACACGGAGGACGGGCCACCCGACAGGATGATGGCCGCCGGATTGCGCTGCAGAATTTTTTCGGTGGACCAGGTGTGCGGAACGATTTCCGAGTAGACGTTCGCTTCGCGGACCCTGCGGGCGATCAGCTGCGCGTACTGCGCGCCGTAATCGACCACAAGAACCGGGCGGTCCTCGAGTTCGGTGAGGTTGTCAGGGGTTTCAGTCACGGGCTCAAGTCTAGAACACCAGCGCGCGCTTTATCCCACGCTCAGTATCGCTTGGCGGCCTTGGGGTTCGAGGCCAGCTCCACCTCGGTGGAACGGTGGATCTTGCGCTCCACGATGAAGGACAGGAACGGCACTACACCGCCCAGAGCCATCACAATCAGCTGCGGGAACGGCCAACGCATGAGCGACCAGATGCGGAAACACGCCGCCAAGTACACCACGTAGAACCAGCCGTGGATGATCAGAATCCACGTGGAGATGTTCACTCCCCCGGCCAGGTTCTCCAGTTCCAGGTTCTGCCAGCCCAGCGCCACGGTCTCACCGGTGATCTTGTCGGTGCCGCCTGCGATCAGGTCGTAGCCCAGGCCGTAGCGGGTGATCATCTCGGCCACGAGTAAAAGCAGGAACGTACCGGAAACCCAGGCGCAGATCTTGTAGAACGTCAGGGCACCACGGATCTGAGCCTCGGTGCCGCCGAATCGACGTCGCGGCTGCAGTGCCGCCGCACGCGCCTTGACGTTCTCGGGCACGGTGGCGCGCTCCGGAGTGGCGTCCGCGGGAGTGTTCACGCGCACGCCGTCCGTGCGACGAACCGGCTTGGGGTTGTGCTGGGGATCAGGGGTGGGTTCACTCATGCGTGGCTCCGTGCTCGGGGTGGGTGCGGTTCTCGCGCGTCGAGGCTCCATTGGATGAGGAGGTCGCCGCCGGTTGGTCGTCAAAGTAGTAGTAGCACTGATCGCGCTCGTCCCAGTAATAGAAGGACTGGGCGTCCTCATCCCAGAAGTAGTCCCCCTCCAGGTAGAAGTACTTCTGAGGATCCTGACGGCGCAGGTACTCGTCGCGGACGAAGCGCCACCACAGGAACACCGCGAAGCCCGCGAACACGATCCATTCCAGGGCGTAGAACAGATTCAGCATGTTCAGGGACGTATCGGTGGGCTGTTGATCGATGTCCAGATCACGCAGCTCAGCGCTCATCACGCTCGCGTTTTCTGCCAGGGCACCCTGCTCGGTCACGGGCAGCTCCTCGCCCGCGGGTACCTCGGCGGCGGCCGCCACGTACCCGGAGTACAACGGGGCGTTCCACACGTTGGTCAGCTGCGCGGGAGACAGTGAGGCCAGTTCCTTCTCGGGAAGCTCGCGGTCGCCCAGGGGCGCCTCGGGCGGCAGGAAACGGCCCGCAACGGTCACGGCGTCCGACGGCGCCGCGGGCACCTGATCCGCGGATTCCACCCAGCCGCGCGCCACGGCCATGGACATGGGACCGTTGGCGGCATCCCACGACTCTTCGGAGTCACGAATCACGAGTTCCGAGACCACCCAGTAGCCCTCCGCGCCGTCGTAGAGGCGGCCGGGGATCACCACGGTGGAATCGGGAACGTACCTACCGGCGATCTCCACGGTGTGATCGGCAGTGGTTGCGGTGGCCACCTCGCCGGGTTGAATCACTTCAGACAGGGGCTTCACACGATCCTTGTCCGGATCGGCAACGGTGGCGGCCTGATCGGAACTGCTCAGCTGCCACATGCTCAAGATCACGAAGAGTGCCGCAATGATCAAGCTCACCGTCAGAAAGGCGAGCGACCGGGGGCTGAGAGCGATCTTGAGCACCACACAAGAGTAGTGGGCCGCCCTGTGCGTTTCCCAAATCCCCCGCGGGGATCGGTCGACACGCAGGACGGCCCACTCTGACTCGACCGACGGTGGTCAGCCGCGGATCACGACCTCGGCCCGCTGGAACTCCTTGAGGTCCGAGTACCCGGTCGTGGCCATGGCTCGACGCAGCGCACCGATGATGTTCGAGGATCCGTCCACGTGACGTGCGGGACCGTTCAACACCTCTTCCAAGGAACCCACGGTGCCTACGCTGGTGCGTTCCCCGCGCGGTGAATGCTGGTGGTGGGACTCCGCGCCCCACAGCCAACCCTGCCCGGGCGCCTCCTCGGCGCGCGCGAGCACGGTACCGAGCATGACGGCATCCGCGCCCATGGCGATCGCCTTGACGATGTCACCCGAGGTGCCCAGACCGCCGTCGGCGATCACGTGAACGTACCGGCCACCGGACTCATCCAGGTAGTCGCGACGTGCCGCGGCTACGTCGGAAATGGCCGTGGCCATCGCCGCGTGGATGCCCAGGATCGACTCGGTGCGCAGCGAAGCGCCGCCGCCGAAGCCCACCAGCACGCCCGCGGCACCGGTGCGCATGAGGTGCAGCGCCGGTGTGTAACCGGCCGCGCCACCCACGATGACCGGGACGTCCAGGTCGTAGATGAACTTCTTGAGGTCCAGGGGCTCCTGGTTCTGCGAGACGTGCTCGGCGGACACCGTGGTGCCGCGGATGACGAACAGGTCCACGCCCGCCTCGAGCACGGTCTTGTAGTGCTCGACCACGCGCTGCGGCGACAACGAACCGGACACGATCACGCCGGCCTCGCGGATCTCGGCGAGGCGGGCCTTGATCAGCTCGGGCTGGATGGGAGCGCTGTAGAGCTCCTGCATCCGGCGCGTGGCCTCGGGCACGTTGTCCGTGGACAAGTCCGCGATCTCGTCCAACACCGGCTGCGGATCCTCGTACCGAGTCCACAGACCCTCCAGGTCCAGCACGCCCAGGCCACCGGCCTGACCCAGGGCAATGGCTGTTGCCGGAGACATGACCGAGTCCATGGGCGCGCCCACCACGGGGATGTCGAACTTGTAGGCGTCGATCTGCCAGTGCGTGCTCACGTCCTGCGGATCGCGGGTACGCCGCGACGGGACCAGGGCGATCTCGTCCAGGTTGAACGTGCGGCGGGCCCGCTTGGAGCGGCCCAGCTCAATGTCGTAGCTCACGGGTAATCCTTTCCCCGCGCAACCGTGCGCGAGTAGCGGGAGGGGTGAATCAGCGCTTGTAGTTGGGCGATTCCACGGTCATGGTGATGTCGTGCGGGTGCGATTCCTTGAGCCCCGCGGGGGTGATGCGCACGAACCGGCCCTTCATCTTGAGCTCTTCCACGTTGTGAGCGCCCACGTAGAACATGGTCTGGCGCAGACCGCCGTCCAGCTGGTGCAACACGGAAGCCAAGGGGCCGCGGTAGGGCACCTGACCTTCGATGCCCTCGGGGATCAGCTTCTCATCGTCGGAGACGTCCGCCTGGAAGTAGCGGTCCTTGGAGTAGGAGGTGTTCTTACCGCGGGACTGCATGGCACCCAACGAACCCATGCCACGATAGGCCTTGTACTGCTTACCGGCCACGAACACGAGTTCTCCCGGGGACTCGTCACAACCGGCGAGCAGTGAACCGAGCATCACGGAATCGGCACCGGCCACCAGGGCCTTGCCGATGTCACCGGAGAACTGGAGGCCGCCGTCCGCGATCATCGGGATCCCGGCCGGGATGGTGGCCTTGGCGGCCTCGTTGATCGCGGTGATCTGGGGAACGCCCACGCCGGCGATGACGCGGGTGGTGCAGATGGAGCCCGGCCCCACGCCCACCTTCACGGCATCCGCACCGGCGTCCACGATGGCCTGCGCGCCCGCGCGGGTTGCCGCCTGACCGCCGATGATGTCCACGTGGGACGCGGCTGACTCGTGCTTGAGGCGCGAGATCATGTCCAGCACACCCTGCGAGTGGCCGTTAGCGGTGTCGATGAACAGTGCGTCCACACCGGCATCGATCAGGGTCATGGCGCGTTCGAAACCGTCACCGAAGAAACCGACGGCGGCGCCCACGCGCAAACGACCTTCGTCGTCCTTGGTGGCCAGCGGATACTGCTCCGCCTTGGTGAAGTCTTTGACGGTAATCAGGCCGGTGAGCCGGTCCTGCTCATCTACGAGGGGCAGCTTCTCGATCTTGTGCGTGGCCAACAGCTTGTGGGCCTCGTCCTTGCTCATCCCCACGTTGCCGGTCACCAGCGGCATGGGGGTCATGACATCGCGCACCAGCCGGGTGTGGAAATCGGATTCCGGCAGGTAGCGGGTGTCACGATTGGTGATGATGCCCAGCAGTTTCTGGTTCTCATCCACCACGGGCAGGCCGGAGACCTTGTAGTAGCCACACAGGTGGTCCAACTCGGCGAGGGTCGCGTCCGGGCCCACGGTCACCGGTTTGGTGATCATGCCGGATTCACTGCGCTTCACGCGATCCACATGATCGGCCTGGTCCTGGATGGAGAGATTGCGGTGAATTACACCCATGCCACCCAACCGGGCCATGGAAATGGCCATGGCGGATTCGGTGACGGTATCCATGGCCGCGGACAGTACGGGCGCCTCGATCTCGATCCGGCGTGAGAGCCGGGTCTTGGTCGACGCTTCGGAAGGAATCACATCAGTGTTGCCGGGCAACAACAAAACGTCATCGTAGGTCAGTCCGGTCAAGCCGAACGGGTCATCCATCAGTGCGGTAGGCACGGCATCGGTCACGAAAGCTCCCTTTCACCAAGTAGTTTCCCTTTCATTCTACGGTCATGCGGCTGCGGCTCGGTTGCCGCCCTAGAGCAAACCGTTCTCGGTGAGGGCCTTCTTCGCACGTTCCACGAAGAACGGGGACAAGGAACGAACGTAGTTCTGCGTGAGATGATTATTGTCCCAGTACACGATCACGTTGCCGATGACGGGTGCGCACATTCCGTCAGGACAAATGAGATCCCCCATGTCCACCGTGGAGATCCCCTCGTTCTGGCCGGCGATGGATTCGAGGGGGTTCGGAGAGGTCGTGATGTCGGTGGCGGGAGGGGTGCAATCCTGCGCGCTTCGCCGGTCGTCCTGGACGCAAAGACCCGGGGCGTCAACGAAACGAGGGTTGTCCCTGATAGCCAGGAGATGCCCGGTCTTTTGCGACAACTCCTGCAACTTCTCCACCATTCCCGGGCTCAGGTCTTCACCCCCGTCTTCCAAGGAGCGGGTGCCTGTCGTGACGACCAAGTCCGGATCTGCGTCATCGATGACCTTGTCGATCTCACTGAGCCATTCTGCGCACTCCGCCTGATCCCTCACTTGGTCATCGGCGCTGCCCAGGATGCAGTTTCCCCGAATGTAACTCACCATGTTCCACCCTTGGCTGCGCGCCAGATCCTCGATGGCCGGAAGCCATTGGATCGTGTGGCTGTTGCCCACCACGAGAATCGTTTGGCTTGCCTGCGGATCATCGATGGTGATTCCACACCATGTCTGATTTGCGGCACTCAAACCCATTTCTTCCGGGCAGGGCTCTCCCAGGGACGGTTTCGGGTAATCCCCTTGAATGATCGGCACCAGCGGCGCATCCGTCTCGGTGCCGCTGGGATCCTCGACCGCAAGTGCCGCCGCCCCGGGGTTGTTGCGCGCGGCCTCCGCTTCCAACTGCGCGCTGCGGTGGGCGTCCACGGCGGTCCAGGACAGTACCGCAGTGGAAACCACCGCTAAACACGCGATGATCACGAGTGCCAGTCGGCGCTTGGTCTGCTCGGGCCACGTCCACGCCTTGAGCGGGTTTTCAATGAACGCCGTGAGCACCAGCGCCAGAACAATCGACACCAGCACCAGTGCAACACCCGAACGCGGTCCGGCCCAGGGACGATCCATGATGACCAGGTACGTGACCAGCAGAGGCCAATGCACCAGGTACAACGCGTAGGCGGCGTCGCCCAACTTCACCACGGGCCGCCAGGACAAAAACCGGTCGAACCCCACCCGGGACTCGGTGTTACCGGCCACGATGATTGCGGCCGCGGACAGCAGCGGCCACAGAGCGATCCAGCCCGGAAAAGCACCTTGAACGTCCACCAGGATGCCCACGGACACCATGCTCACAATGCCCACCCACCCCAGGATGATGCGCAGCACCCGCGGCGGATTGAGGTAGGGAATCGCCAAGGCGATCAGAGAACCCAGCGCGAACTCCCACAACCGGGCACGGGTGTCGAAATAGGCGTAAGCCTGTTGAGTCTCGGTGGTGATCACCGAAAAAATCATGGACGCCGCAAAAATCAGCCCGAAACATACCGCCAGAATGGGCACCGAACTGATGCGTGTGCGGCGTCGTAGTAGCCACGCGAAACCAAAGGTCAACGGCCACAACAAGAAGACTTGGCCCTGAACGGACAGGGACCAGAAATGCTGGAACGGCGAGGCCGTGGAATTATCCGCCGCGTAATAATCCACCGACGACGCCGCAAGAGCCCAGTTCTCCACGTAGAACACGGACGCCAGGGCCTCCCAGCGGAACTGCGCGACCGAGGACTCGGGAAACACCGTGAGCAACCCGATCGTCACGAGAATCACCACGGTGGCCAGCGGAAGCAGCCGCTTGAACGTGTGCAACCAGTACCGGCCGATGGCCAGCGGGCGACCGCTTTCGATCTTGCGCACGAAGGACAACGTCATGAAGAACGCGGAGATCAACAAGAAGATGTCCACACCGCCCGACACCCGGCCCAGGAACACGTGGTAAATCACCACCAGCAGGACCGCTACGGCGCGCAAACCCTGCACTTCGGTTCGGAAACCGGAATAGCGCGAGACGACGTCGGGGCGAACGTGGGGCGCGCTCGACCGTGGGGGAAGGGTTTCGGGCATGACTGCCACCTTAACCCCCTCGAGTTGACATGCAGAATCGAGGTCCGTCGTCACCGCCCGTAAGGACAGCTACTGGATCCACGCAATGAAAAACCGGCGGCCCGCCCCGTGATGTGGGGAAAGCCGCCGGTCAGCGTGGATTTCATCACAGCAGATCAGTGCTGGTGATGGTGATCCTCATCGTCGTTCTTCTTCTCGGCCACCAGAGTTTCGGTGGTGAGTACCAGAGCGGCAATGGATGCTGCGTTCTGCAGAGCGGAACGCGTGACCTTGACCGGATCGATGATGCCGGCCGAGACCAAGTTCTCGTACTCGTCGGTCGCGGCGTTGTAGCCGTGGCCCGGTTCCAGGTCCGCCACGCGGGAGGCCACGACGTAGCCGTCCTGCCCGGCGTTCTCGGCGATCCAGCGCAGGGGCTGAACCAGGGCGCGGCGCACGATACCGACGGCCGTGGCGGCGTCGCCCTCGAGACCGAGCTCGGCGCCGTCGAGCGCCTTGGACGCGTGCACCAGAGCGGAACCGCCACCGGCCACGATGCCCTCTTCGAGAGCGGCGCGGGTGGAGGAAACGGCATCCTCGATGCGGTGCTTGCGTTCCTTCTGCTCGACCTCGGTGGCGGCGCCCACCTTGATCACGGAAATGCCGCCGGCCAGGCGAGCGAGGCGTTCCTGGAGCTTTTCGCGATCCCACTCGGAATCGGTGCGTTCCACCTCGGCCTTGATCTCGGCCACGCGGTCCGCGACCTGCTCGGCCGAGCCGCCGCCGTCAACCACGGTGGTCTGGCCCTTGGTCACGGTCACGCGGCGCGCGGTACCGAGCTGGGACATGTCCACGCTGTCCAGCGAGATGCCCAACTCGGGGGTGATCACGGTGCCGTTGGTCAGCACGGCCAGGTCCTGCATGATCGCCTTGCGGCGGTCACCGAAACCGGGAGCCTTCAGCGCGACGACGTCCAGGGTGCCACGCAGCTTGTTGACCACAAGGGTGGACAGGGCCTCGCCCTCGACGTCCTCCGCGATGATGGTCAGCGGCTTCTTGGCCTGCAGTACCTTTTCCAGAACCGGCATCAGGTCCTGCACGGAAGAGATCTTGCCCTGGTAGAGCAGGATCAGGCTGTCTTCGAGGACGGCTTCCTGGCGCTCCTGGTCGGTGATGAACGACGGCGAGAGGTAGCCCTTGTCGAACTGCATACCTTCGGTGACGTCCAGCTCGACCTCGGTCGAGGAGCCGTCTTCGATGGTGATGACGCCGTCGGTCCCCACGGTCTCGAAAGCGCGAGCGATCAGCTCACCGATTTCCGGGGACTGAGCGGAGATCGCGGCCACGTGGGCCACGTCCTGACCTTCGACCGGGCGGGCGTTGTCCAGCAGACGCTGGGACACGGCCTCCACGGCTGCTTCGATTCCGCGCTTGATCTCGCTGGGGGCCGCACCGGCGGCCACGTTGCGCAGACCCTCCTTGACCAGGGCCTGCGCCAGCACGGTCGCGGTGGTGGTGCCGTCACCGGCAACATCGTTGGTCTTGGTGGCAACTTCCTTGGCGAGCTGAGCGCCGAGGTTCTCGTACGGGTCGTCCAGCTCTACTTCGCGAGCAATGGTGACGCCGTCGTTGGTGATTGTGGGGGCGCCCCACTTCTTGTCGAGAACGACATTGCGCCCGCGCGGGCCGAGGGTCACCTTGACGGTGTCGGCAAGCCGGTTGACACCGGCCTCAAGGGCTTTGCGAGCGGCGTCGTTGAACGCCAACTGCTTGGGCATGTGTGCTCCTTATCGGGCGAGAAAACTAAGGGTGAAAAACGCGGTACCCGTGCGCCACCCACTCACGAGTAGGCGCAGCGGGCACCGCGCAGAAAGGATTCTGAAGACTTACTTCTCGATGACTGCCAGCACGTCACGTGCCGGGAGCACGAGGTACTCTTCGCCGTTGTACTTGACCTCGGTTCCGCCGTACTTGGAGAAGATGACCAGGTCACCTTCCTTGACGTCCACGGGGATGCGGTTGCCCTTGTCGTCGACGCGGCCCGGACCCACAGCCAGGACGGTGCCCTCCTGGGGCTTCTCCTTGGCGGTATCGGGGATGACCAGACCGGAAGCAGTGGTCTGCTCGGCGGCCAGCGGCTGGACCACAATGCGGTCCTCGAGGGGCTTGATGGAGACCGACACGATCTCTCCCTTTCTTTAGGCGTATGAGACGGTGAGCGCCCACGGTGGTTCACGGGGTCCCGTGACCGCGGATGCGCTACGAGCCAGTTGGCGTGCCAACCGTCGTCGCGGTGCCGATTGAGCGCCTGGCCCTTAGCACCCTCACCCGGAGAGTGCCAATAGTCACTCTAGGGTTGGCCTGGCAGTCGGTCAAGGCGAGTGCCAGACGTTCACTCGCCGATGAAAACAATTAGGTAAGTAACACGTTCGCTATTAGCTTGCGCACACCCAATTCCTCCCGCTAGTTTGTCAGGTAAGGCAAACCTAAGACGATGCATTCGCAGGTCAGGGTTCGACGGCGCCGTCGTACCTACCTGGCATTGCCGCCGGGTTTGCGCGGCCGCACGATCCCGCACCTTCCCTGAACACTTGAGGAACGACATGAACCGCATCAGCCCCAAGGCCATGGCACTGCTCACCGCAGGTGGCCTTCTCGCTCTCACCGGTTGCTCCACCGAAGCCGCTGGCGAGTCCTCCTCCGAGGAAAGCGCCTCGAACGAAACCGTGACCGTGGAACACGTCCAGGGCACCACCGAGGTCCCCAAGAACCCTGAGACCGTGATCTCCATGGACCTGGGGGTCATCGACAGCTTCGAGGCCCTGGGCGAAGAGGTCGACGGCCTGCCCAAGCCCGCATCCTTGCCGGACGAATTCGAGAAGTACCAGGACGAGAAGTACGTCAACGCCGGCGGCATGAAGGAACCGGACATGGAGGCCATCTCGGCCGCCAACCCGGACCTGATCATCATTTCCGGCCGTACCGCGGACTTCTACGACCAGTTCTCGGAAATCGCCCCCACCGTGGACTTGACCATGGATCAGAAGGACCCGGTCGCCTCCTTCAAGAAGCAGTCGGAGACCATCGGTCAGATCCTGGGCAAGGAATCCGAGGTGGAGGAGAAACTCTCGGGCGTGGACCAGCAGATCGCCGACACCAAGGAAGCCGCCACTGATGCCGGTTCCGCCATGTTCCTGATGACCAATGCCGGTGAGATCAATGCCTACGGCCCCGGCTCGCGCTTCGGCAACATCATCTTCGACACCCTGGGCGTGAAGCCCGCCGGTGATGTGCAGTCAGAAGGCACCCACGGTGAGTCCCTGTCCTTCGAGGCAATCTCCGAAGCCAACCCGGACCGCCTGTTCGTGATCGACCGCGACGTGGCCGTGGGTCAGGGCGAATCCGGCCAGGCAGCTCAGCAGGTTCTGGACAACGACCTGGTCAACCAGACCACCGCCGCGAAGGAAGACCAGATCACCTACCTGGATCCCTCCGCGTGGTACATCGTGGGTCCCGGCCTGAACAACTTCCCCAAGATGATCACTGAAGTTCAGGACAGCTTGAAGTGAGCACCATCGCTCACGCACCTGAGAACACCGGCGGCGGTTCGGCTCCCGAACCTCAACCCGCTGTAAAACCCGGAGCAAGTAATCGCTCGGACCAGGCCGGAAGGCCCGGACCCTTCAGGCGACTGCTGCGCTCCAACGGTGCCCTGGTGATCGCCGCTCTCGCGGTGCTCGTCCTGGCAGTGATCTCAACGTTCGTGGGCGTCGCGGATGTCACGCCGGCCACCCTGATGCGTCAGGTGGCCGGCGGGGACACCGCCGGACTCCAAGAGTCCTTTCATCTCCTGGCCGTCTCCCGTTTTCCGCGCACCATCTCCGTGATCCTTGCCGGTATGGCCATGGCCGTGGCCGGTCTGATCATGCAGCAGATGGCGCGCAACAAATTCGTGGAACCCTCCACGGTCGGCACCGTGGAATCTGCCTCATTGGGCCTGCTGGCCGTCACCGTGCTGGTTCCGAGCGCACCACTGCTCGGCAAGATGGGCGTTGCGGCGGTCTTCGCCGTGGGCGGCACCGCTCTGTTCCTGGCCGTGCTGCAGAAGATCCCGCTGCGCAACGCGCTGCTCGTTCCCTTGGTCGGCATCATGCTGGGCAACGTGATCGCAGCGATCACCACGTTCTTCGCCTACCGCTTCAATCTGCTGCAGACGCTCAACACGTGGATGATCGGTGACTTCTCCGGCGTCATCAAGGGCCGCTACGAGTTGCTGTGGCTCGTAGCAGCACTCACCCTGATTGGTTACATCGCCGCTGATCGTTTCACCGTGGCCGGTATGGGCCAGGACGTCTCCACGACCCTGGGCGTGAACTACAAGCGCATTATGGCGCTGGGGATGACCATCGTGGCTCTCATTTCCGCCGTGGTGGTCGTGACCATCGGCTCCATCCCGTTCCTGGGCCTGGTGGTTCCCAACATCGTGTCTCTCATGATCGGTGACAACATGCGCCGGTCGGTTCCGTGGGTGGGTGTCTTCGGCGCGGGCTTCGTGCTCGTGTGCGACATCGTGGGTCGTGTGATCCGCTACCCGTTCGAGATTCCCGTGGGAACCGTGGTGGCCGTGGTGGGCGCTGCAATCTTCTTGGCCATGCTGTTGCGGAAGCGAGCTCGTTCCTGATGACCCCCAAATCCGCCGCTCTGCCGGTCCCCAACGCGATCCAGCAGAAGCGCAAACGCTTTGTCGTGCGCTCCGTGTCGCCGGCCATGGTCACCGCCCTCATCGGCGCGCTGGCCCTGGTGTGCATCGGCCTGTACTTGTTCCTGGGCCTGGATGCCAACGCCGCTTATGTGCTCCCCCGCCGCGCCAACCGTGTGTTCACCATGGTCCTGGTCGCCTTCTGCGTGGGTGTCTCCACCGTGCTGTTCCAGACGGTCACCTCCAATAGGATCCTGACGCCCTCCATCATGGGCTTCGACTCCCTGTTCATGCTGATCCAGACCGTGCTGATCTTCGTGATCGGCACCGTGGGCCGCACCCAGCTGGGGACCTATCCCCTGTTCATGCTGGAGCTCGGACTCATGGTGCTCTTCGCGGCCATCATGTACCGCTGGCTGTTCACGGGATCCGGGCTCTCACTGCACCTGGTGCTGCTGATCGGCATCGTGTTCGGCACGCTGTTCCGCGGTATTTCTTCGCTGCTGCAGCGCCTGTTGGACCCCAGCGAGTTCATGGTGCTGCAGGATTCCATGTTCGCCTCGTTCACCGGTGTGGACCTGGGTCTGCTGCGAATCTCCGTGGCCATCATTGCCGCCGCCACCATTCCGCTGATCGTGATGCGGCGCCGCTTCGACGTTCTGTCCCTGGGCCGTGACACCGCGATCAGCTTGGGGATCAACCACACCCGCACTGTGACCACCGTGTTGATCGTCTGCTCGATCTTCGTGGGCGTCTGCACCGCGCTGGTGGGTCCCATTACGTTCTTCGGACTGATCGTGGCCAACCTGGCCTATGCCCTGTGCCGCACCTTCCGCCACGCCTGGATCCTACCGATTTCCGTGCTTCTCGGCATCGTGGCGCTCGTGGGCGGACAATTGATCCTGGAGCGCGTCTTCGCATTCGATACGGCGCTGTCCATTGTGATTGAGTTCTGCGGTGGGTTGTTGTTCTTGTTCCTGTTGTTGAGAGGGTCCATCAAGTGATTGAGCTGTCCGGTCTCACCAAGAAGTATGGCGAGACCACCGTGGTGGATCATGTCTCGGCACAGATCGAACCCGGTGGGGTGGTTTCGATCATCGGTGCCAACGGGGCAGGCAAATCCACCGCGCTGTCCATGGTTGCTCGCCTGGTCACTATGGACGACGGCTCCGTGTTCGTGGACGACCACGACGTGCTCAATACCCCCTCGGACCAGTTGGCCAAGAAGCTGTCCATTCTGCGCCAGGAGAACACCCTGACGGTTCGCCTCACGGTGCGCGACCTGGTGGGCTTCGGCAGATTCCCGCATTCGAAGGGTCGACTCCGGCCCGAGGACACCGAGCACATCGACCGCGCCCTGGACTACCTGAACCTCACCGAATTCGAAGACCGCTACGTGGACGAACTCTCCGGCGGTCAGCGGCAGCGCGTGTTCATTGCCATGGTGATTGCCCAGGACACGGACTACGTGCTCCTGGACGAGCCGCTCAACAACCTGGACATGAAGCACTCCGTGGAAATGATGAAGCTCCTGCGGCGCATGACCCACGAGCTCGGCAAGACCGTGATCCTGGTGATTCACGACATCAACTTCGCCTCGTGTTATTCGGATCGCATCCTGGCCATGAAGGAGGGCGCGCTCGTCTGTCAGGGCACCCCCGAAGAGATCATGCAGCCGGACATCCTGCGCGACATCTACGACATGGATATCCGCGTGGAGGTCATCAACGGCCACCACGTGGGCATGTACTACATGTGACCCGCGAGCGCGCTCGTGATGTGATGGAACCGTGAATTCCCCCGCCGATGCCGAGATGCACGCCCTCGCCCAGCTCCTCACGCCCCAGGGCCTGCACCTGGTGGATTCGATCGGAACCTACGATCCCGAGCGCTCGCTCAAGTTGTCCGAGTCGCTGCGCGCGGAAGGCTACTCCCCCGAGTTGGTTTCCGCGGGTCTCACGCAGGCCAAGCTGCGCACCCAGGCCAAGGCCAAATTCGGCGAGTTTGCTCAGCACATGGTCTTCACCCGCAACGGTCTGGAACAGGCCACGCGCTGGTCCGTGGCTGCGCTGCACGCCCGCCGATACGCCCAGGCGGACCTCACCCACGTGGCCGATCTCGGGTGCGGAATCGGTGCGGATTCCCTGGCTCTGGCCGCCCTCGAACGCACCGTGACCGCCGTCGAGAAGGACGAGCTGACCGCCGCCGTGGCCACGGTCAACCTCACCGGGTGGCCCAACGCGAACGTGGTGTGCGGCGACGTCGAAACCCTTGATTTTTCGGACCTCGAGAATGGCGCGCCCGACGGCGTCTGGCTGGATCCCGCGCGTCGGGTCACCGGTTCGGGGCGCACCCAGCGCGTTTTCGACCCCGAGGCGTTTTCGCCTCCCCTCTCCTTCGTGTCGGGGCTGGCCGAGCAGGGTTTGGCCGTGGGTGCCAAGCTGGGACCCGGAATTCCTCACGATCAGGTGCCGGCCGACGCAGAGGCACAGTGGGTTTCCGATCACGGCGACGTGGTCGAGGTGGTGCTGTGGTTCAACGCGGTGCGCCGCCCGGACGTGGCCCGTGCCGCGCTCGTGCTGGGCTCGCGCGCGGACGGTTCCGCGACCGCCGCGGAACTGACCTCCGAGACTTGGGATTCCCCCGCGCCCGAAGGGGGCCTGCTGGGCGAAGTGGGCGAGTTCCTCTACGAGCCCGACGGCGCCGTGATCCGCGCCGGATTGGTCACTGATCTGGCGCAGCAATTGGACGCGCACCTGATCCACCCGACCATCGCGTATCTGTCCGGGGACGAGCTGCATGACTCCCCGCTGGCCACGGCGTACCGCGTGCGCGACGTGCTGCCTCACAACGTGAAGACCCTCAAAAAGTGGGTGCGGGATCACAACGTGGGCACGCTGACCATCAAGAAGCGCGGCACGGACGTGACTCCGGAACAGCTCAGGAAACAGCTGGCCCCTCGCGGCACCGAAAAAGCCACTCTGGTGATGACACGTTTGCAAGAAATCGGGAAAGAACGTCGCGCGGCGCTGGTGGTTGACCCCGTACACTGAAGTACCCGCTAAGCAGTGCGAGATTCGGTGAAGAATTCCCGGCCTCGCTCATGGACTGCGGGACATCCCCGGTGCACCCATGAGAGGACCACTGCCGTGCACATTGATTTCGTCTCTTCCGAACGCTCATCGTTGGGCGTCGAGTGGGAGATCGCCCTGGTTGATCGTGAAACCGGGGAGCTCGAACCGCGCGGCCAGGAAGTCCTCGAAGCGGTCATCGCGTCCAATCCCGAAATGGGCGAGGACGGCGACCACCCTCGCGTCACCGGTGAGTTCCTGCAGAACACCGTGGAAATGGTCACGGGAGTGTGCCACGACGTAGCCGAGGCCACCGCGCAGTTGAAATTTACGTCGGACGAGATCCGCAAGGTCGCCGATCCCGAGGGGTTGGAGATCTTCGCCGCCGGAACCCATCCGTTCTCGGAGTGGCAGGACCAGGCCGTCGTGGACAAGGAGCGCTACTACAAAGTGGTGGACCGCGCGCAGTACTGGGGCCGCCAAATGGTGATTTACGGCCTGCACGTACACGTGGGCGTGGATCACAAGAACAAGGCCCTGCCGGTTCTCGAAGGGTTGCTGAACTACTACCCGCACTTGCTCGCGCTCTCCGCCAACTCGCCGTACTGGTGCGGCCACGACACCGGCTACGCGTCACACCGTTCCCAGGTGTTCCAGCAGCTGCCCACCGCGGGACTGCCGTTCCAGTTCAAGAGCTGGGACGAATACGAGTCCTACGTTCAGGACTTGCTGACCACCGGCGTGATCGAGGACGATTCCGAAAACCGCTGGGACATCCGACCCGTTCCTCGCTTCGGCACCGTGGAAATGCGCGTGTGCGACGGGCCCTCCACCCTGCACGACGTGAGCGCGCTGACCGCCCTGACCCAGTGCCTCGTGGAGTCCTTCTCCCGCACCCTCAACGACGGCGGCACCATTCACACCATGCCGCCGTGGCACCACCAGGAGAACAAGTGGCGCGCGGCCCGTTACGGTCTGGACGCCATCATCATTCAGAACGCACAGAGTGACGAGCGCCTGATCACCGAGGATCTCACCGAGCTCCTCAACAAGCTGGAGCCCATTGCTTCCGACCTCAGCTGTAGCGACGAACTCGCGCGCGTGGAGGACATCATCCGCAATGGTGCCGGGTACCAGCGTCAGCAGCGCGTGGCCAAGGAGCACAACGGCGATCTGCGCGCCGTGGTCCTGGACATCGTGGGGCGCAACCGCAACTCGGTGGGCTGAACCGCACCCGTTCGTAACGCACGGGCCGCACCGTCAGTCGCGCTCGGGACACACTGCCCAACGCGCCGTTCAGCCCGGTGCCGGGTAAGCGCTACGCCGCCCCAATGGACACCGTGGACACCGGAAGCCCCGGATCCGCGGTGAACACGATCCCGGTCGCGGCGCGACCCTCCGCCACCAACCGCGCTCCGAGAGCCGCCACCATGGCCCCGTTGTCGGTGCACAGGTTCAGCGGCGGCACGATCACCTCGATGCCCCGGGCATTGCAGCGCTCGGTCACCAGCGCGCGCAACCGTGAATTCGCTGCCACGCCGCCGCCCATGAGCAGCGTGTCGATCGATTTCTCGGTGCATGCGAGCACGGTCTTGCGGGAAATCACGTCCACCACGGATTCCTGGAAGGACGCGGCGACGTCCGCGACCGGAACCGGCTGCCCGGAAGCTTCGTAGGTCTCCACCACTCGGGCCACCGCGGTCTTGAGCCCTGAGAAGGACATGTCGTAGCGGTGCGATCCAGGCTTGTCGGCCGATCCCATGTACTTGCCCGCGGTCAACCCGCGCGGGAAGCGGAACGCATTGGGATCACCGTCACGAGCGGCCTGGTCGATGGCCGGTCCCCCGGGATAACTCAGCCCGAGTAGCCGTGCGACCTTGTCGTAGGCCTCGCCGGCGGCGTCGTCGATCGTCGCGCCCAGCAAGCGGACGTCGCCGGTGATATCCGGAACCGAGAGAATTTCGGTGTGCCCGCCCGAGACGAGCAGCGCGCCCAGGTTGTCGGGCA
The DNA here is from genome assembly GCF_002295155.1 of Kocuria sp. WRN011. NCBI lineage: Bacteria > Bacillati > Actinomycetota > Actinomycetes > Micrococcales > Micrococcaceae > Kocuria > Kocuria sp. WRN011. The sequence goes on along the minus strand of NZ_NSGI01000013.1, from coordinate 15,384 downwards.
GTTCGTCATTGTCGTCGAGCAATCCCACGCTCACGTGGGCGACCAGGTGGTTGATGGCATAGAGCGGTTTTCCCGTGGCGACCGCGAGCGCCTTGGCCGCGGCCACCCCCACCATGAGCGCGCCGGCCAGTCCGGGTCCGGAGGTCACGGCAATGACGTCGATCTCATCGAGCGTCACACCGGCGTCGTCGAGGGCGGCCTGCAGCGTGGGCACGAAGGCTTCCAGGTGCGCTCGCGAGGCAATCTCGGGGATCACGCCGCCGAAGCGCACGTGTTCGTCCATCGACGAGGACACCGTGTTGGTCAGCAGTTCGGTGCCGCGCACGATTCCCACGCCCGTTTCATCGCACGAGGATTCGATACCCAGCACGAGTGGTTCAGCGGTTGCCATGAATGGTCCTTCCGTCCGCGCTGCGCTGCGGCGGCCCGGCCGGAACCAGCTCGCAGCGCATGATCAGCGCGTCATGACCGCCCCCGTAGTAGCCGGGGCGGGTGTGAATGTGTTCGTAGCCGAAGCGCTTGTACAGCTCTTGCGCCCGGTGATTGTCCGAACGCACCTCCAGCAGGATTTCCGTGCCGCGGGCGTGGATCGCTGCCTCGTGCAGGGTGCGCAACAGTGCGCTGCCCAGGCCCTTGCCTTCGTGCCCGCTGGCCACGGCAATGGTCTGGACGTCCGCGACCGGAGGGATACACATCATGCCCGAGTAACCCACGATCTCCTGCTCGCGCGTGAGCACCCAATACTGGCGGGTGGGGTGGGCCAGTTCCTCGTCGAACATGTGGCGCGGCCAGGCGTCCTCGGGGAACAGCGCGGTTTCGAGCGCGTAGACCTCGTCCAGGTCCGCGGGTTGCATGGGTCGCAGGGCGTAGCCCTCCGGCAACGATGACGCCGCCGCGCGAGCCACTTCGTGTCCGGTCACCGGAGTGCCTTCTTGCGTTGCACGGGCACTTTGGCGTCCGACTCGCGCAGGTAGAGCGGGGACGTGTCCGTGCTCAGATCCGTGCCGCGCTCCTGCAGCGCCCAGGCAGCGCGGGAAAGATCGGCTGCGGTGGGTTGCCAGTCGGTGGAGTCCGCCACGGTGTGCGGAAGTTGGTCGGCATACCGCCCGGCACCGGAGCCGTAGACCGGCAGCTTGGGTAGTTCGCCAGGCGCGGTGACCTGCGGTCCGTCCACGGACCGAGCGAAACGGCCGTGACCGTCCTCCCCTACCTCGTAGCGGCCCCAATAGAGCTCTTTGCGGCGGGCATCGGTGGCAACCAGGAACTCGGTTCCCTCCGTTGCACCCTGCGCGGCCCGATGGGCCAGCGCGTCCAAAGAACACATGCCGAACACGGGAAGATTCCACGCAAAGCCGAAGGTGCGGCCACTCACCAGGCCGGCACGCAGGCCCGTGAAGGGACCGGGTCCGGTGCCCACGAGAATCGCCGTCAAGTGTGCTGGTTCAACGTCCACCTGACCCAGCAGGTTGTAGACGGCCGGAGCAAGCGCCTCCGCGTGGGAGCGGGTGTCCTGGGTGGCGAACTCCGCGAGCACCTCCCCGTTACGGGTCAGCGCCGCGGACGCAATGGACGACGAATCCAGACTCAGCACAAGCACCCGAACAGTCTAAACCCGGCCGTTCATCGACGACCGGTCACGGTGGCGGGGGCCACTGCCCGGACGATTCGAGCCGTCGAGTTCGGCTCTCGACGTGAGCAGATGCCCCGGAGCTCAGAGGTCCAGACGCTCGAACCAGCGGGGACCGTAGCCGCGCATGATGATGGTGCGCGGCTCATCCGTGTCTTCCTCGTCCTCATCCCATTCCTCATTGAGGGCATCGAGAGCGCTCGCGAGGGACTGGGACTCCTCGGCCGCCGCGGAGCTCTCGCCCGGTCCCTGGGCACCGGCGCCGGACTGTTCCGTCTCGCCCGCGCTCTGGTTGATCTCGTAGTTCAGGGAAAAGGCCGCCGACGGCGCTCCCACCGCTCCCCGGGGTCGCACGATGTCGATGACCAGACGGGACTCGCTGAGGTGCTCCACCTTGCCGGTACCCCACTCGACCACGGTCACGCTGGACTCCACCGTGTCCTCGAGGTCGATGTTGTCGATGTCCGCTGAGGTGTCCAAACGGTAGGCATCCACGTGCACGAGATCCGGTCCACCGGGGTTGGGACCCTCCGGCAGATTCGGGTGCTTGCGGGACAGAACGAACGTGGGCGAAATGATGCCCTCGCGCACACCCATTCCCGCTCCGAGCCCCTGTGTGAACGTCGTCTTGCCTGCGCCCAGTTCGCCGTTGAGCATGAGCAGGTCCCCGGCCTTCAGGTGCGTGGCAAGTTTCTGCGCGATCAGCTGGGTTTCTTCCGCGGAGGACGGATAGCGGGTCAGTGTCCAGTTCGGCTGGGTGTAGGACTCCCCGGAGGAATCACGCGTGGGCCGCGGGTCCTGCGGCAGGCTGTGGGCAGCCAAGGCGCTGGCACTGCGAGACACCGTCACGTCCCCCAGAGTCAGATGGCTGTGGCTCGTGTACTCACGGGGCACGCGCGGGGACACCCGCGTGACGATCTCGTAGTTGATGCTTCCAGAAGCGTCCGCCCACTCGGTCGCTGACGGGTAGTCACCGGCGCCGAAGAGCACGGCCTCGTCCCCGATGTGCACCATGGGATCCACGGCTTCGTCCACCACGGGGGTTCCGGCGGGGAGGCCCTCGGGTGTCACGGTCTGGCCCTGCGCCAGGTCGATCACGCACTGGTCCATGGCAATGCGACCGACCACGGGGTAGACCCGGCCCCCGATGTAGACGGGAGCTCCGGTCGCAACGCGCGGAACGCCGTCGGCATAGCCCAGCGGGATGAGCGCGAGGTGCGTGGGGCCCTCGGTGCGGTAGGTGAGTCCGTACGACACACCGTGTCCGGCCGGAACAGCCTTGACGTTGGCCACGCGCGTGCGCAGGGTCATGGCCGGGATCAGACCGAAATCCTTGGGCGGGCGGTCTTCGAATGGACTCAGTCCGTAGATGCCCAAGCCGATGCGCACGGCGTCACGCAGGATGTAGTCGGGGTCCTCGAGCTGATCCGCGGACAACAGTGCGGGCGTGTTGGCGGCGTGGATCATGGCGGGTTTCAGGCCGGCCTTGCGCGCGATCCGCACCGCGTCCGTCAACGCGTTGAGCTGCTCCATGGTCTCGTCGCCGCGGGCTGGTTCATCGGCGACCGAAAGGTGCGTGAAAATGCCTTCCACGTGAACCAGGCCCTGATTTTGCGCGGCCATCACGCGTTCCACCAGGCCCGGCCATTGCCCGGCGGTGGAGCCATTGCGGCCCAGACCGGTGTCGATCTTGAGGTGCAGTGTGGCCGTCTTGCCGGTCTCACGGGCGGCGGTGAGCACGGCGTCGAGCTCCCAACCGCTGATCCCCAGGGACACGTTGTGTTCCAGTGCCTCAAAGAAGTCGGTGCTCGTGGTGTGCAGCCACGAGAGCACGGGTGCGGTGATCCCTGCGTAGCGCAACGCGAGTGCCTCACTCACGTGCGCGGTGCCCAACAGATCCGCTCCCGCTGAGAGCGCGGTGCGGGCCACCTCCGGGGCACCATGGCCGTAGGCGTCCGCCTTGACCACGGCGATCAATTTTCGTCCGCGCGCCAACTGCGTTAATCGGACCACGTTGTGCCACACGGCCGAGAGGTCGATGACCGCGCTGCGCTCGCTGGGTTCTTCGGACTGCCACGACGTTGTTACGCTCACGCCCTCCATTGTGCCTGTTCCGCGCGCCGCCGCGCGCCCGACCACCATTACTGCACTGTGCCGCGGCGCTTCCCGCTAGGCTGGACTGGTGCCCCAACAGACCCCGCCGCGCGTGCTGCTCGTGAGCATGCATACCTCGCCCGTGGACCAGCCCGGCTCCGGCGACGCCGGCGGCATGAACGTGTACGTTCTGCACCTGGCCCGTTCGCTGTCCCAGCGCGGTTGGGACGTGGACATGGCCACTCTCGACCGGGTTCCTATGCATCCGGAGGGCATCACGGTGGCTCCTCTGTCCAATGGTCTCCGCTTGCTCTCGGTGGCGCTTCCCGGGGCGGCCAGTGCACCCAAGGAACAGCTCCCCGAGTTCGCGGTCGAGTTCGGCCGCGCGCTCGCCACTTTTTACGACGACGACGACGCTCCCCTCCTCGTCCACGCCCATTATTGGCTGTCCGGGGTGGCGGCCCGTGAAATCTGTGAGGCTCTCAAGATCCCCCAGATGCTCACGCTGCACACCTCTGCGGCGGTGAAGAACCTGCGCGCCGGGCCGGGCGAGAATCCGGAACCCGCGTCCCGCGAGCTTGCCGAACGGGAGCTCGTGGCCAGTTCCTGCACCCTGGTGGTCAACACACCCGCCGAGGCCGATCACATGGTGGAGCTCTACGGGGCCTCCCGGGACCGGATTCGTGTGATTCCTCCGGGAGTGGATCCGGAAATCTTCTACCCAAGAGCGCAGACCGCCTCCGCTGATGATTCCGGTGAGCCTTCCGTCACGTCGATCGCCTCGATTGCTCCGTCTTCTTCTGCCCGTGCGGCGGGGCGGCCGTTCACCGTGTTGTGCGCGGGTCGCATGCAGCCACTCAAGGGTCCGCAGATTCTGGTGGCCGCCATGGGACTGTTGCGCCACGAGCACCCCGACTGCGCGATCAGGCTGATCCTTGCGGGGGTGGGCTCCCCAGATTTTCTGGCGGCGTTGCATCGGTTGGTCGCCGAATACGACGTGGCGGACGTCATCGAGTTCCAAGGCTCCATGCCGTCATCCGAACTGGCCGAGTTGATGCGTTCCGTGGATGCGGTGGCCATGCCGTCCTCGTCCGAGACCTTCGGTCTGGTGGCTCTGGAGGCCCAGGCATGCGGAACGCCGGTTCTGGCCACCGACGTGGACGGGCTGCGCTACGCAGTGGAGGACCATCGCACCGGATGGTTGGTGCCCGGGCGCACCCCGGAACTGTGGGCGGAGGCGCTGTACCGAGCGGCGTCGAACCCTGAGCACTGGCGGGCCATGTCCCAGGCTGCGGCGGAGCGGGGGCGCGAACTCACATGGGACCATGTGGCCGCCCAACATGAGGTGGCTTACACACGCTGCGCGGCCGAGCCCGTTAACACCTAGACTCGAGAGTGTGACCACCGCGTATCTCAGCCGTGAATCGTTGGCCAGGTATCTGGATCGATCCCGGATCACCGGCGCCGTAGCGACCCCCCGTGAAGCCAACCTCCGTAACATCCAGGGTTTCCTGGATGGCGACCAGCACCAGCACATGGGCGTCGAACAGACCAAGGACTGGACCTACAAGTCCGTGTTCAAGCTCATGCGTGATCGCGTAGGCATCAATGAGGACCCCAAGTACACGGAGGGCCAGGACTCCATTTCCGCCAACCTGTGCATTGCCGCGCTCGACAAGTACGCGGATGTTTTCAGTGAGGCCGTCAAGGGCCGCAAACGCTTGTTGTTCGCCACGGCACACCCCGCCGGGCTCGCACCCGTCTACGCCCGGCTCGCCCGAGTTGCCCGCAAGTCCGGTGCCCGTGTGCTGCGGGTGGACGGTGCCATCCCGTTCGAGGACGGTGATGTGCGGCAGGTAGAGGATGTCGTGATGGTCGAGCAGTACGGCGGTCTGCGACACACACACTCCCCCGAGCCTATGAAACTGGTTCTGGAGCAGTTGGCCGCAGAGGGTCGCGAGCAGCCGGACCTTGTCGTTTCCGACCACGGCATGGCCGGTTACGCGGGTTCGCGGGCCAAACTACGCACCATCGCCATGGGCGACTGCAACGACCCCGGTATCTTCGTGGCCGAGGCCCAGGGTGACGTGGAGGTCACCGTTCCCCTGGACGACAACGTGGCCCCGCACCTCTACAATCCGCTGGTCGACTACATCATTTCCCGCGCCGGTTTGGCGGGGCAGGACCGGCGATAGATCTGCAACCTGAGATTCTGAGCATTCTGCTGGGGTAAGAGTGGCGCGGGGATGCTTCGGATCTCAGGTACCCACTGAATCGGCGGCGCCCGGTACCGAAATGCTTCGGTACCGGGCGCCGCCGTCGGTTGAGAGGCGCCGTTAGCGCTCCACCTCGCCGCGGATGAACTTCTCGACGTTCTCGCGAGCGGTGTCGTCATCGAACTGCTCGGGCGGGGACTTCATGAAGTACGAGGACGCCGAGGTCAGCGGGCCACCGATACCGCGGTCCAGGCCGATCTTGGCGGCGCGGATCGCGTCGATGATCACGCCCGCGGAGTTCGGGGAGTCCCACACCTCGAGCTTGTACTCCAGGGAGATGGGCGCATTGCCGAAGCCGTGGCCCTCGAGACGCACGAACGCGAACTTGCGGTCGTCCAGCCAACCCACGTAGTCCGAGGGGCCAATGTGAACGTCCTTGGCACGCATTTCGTGCGGCACGTTGGAGGTCACGGCCTGGGTCTTGGAGATTTTCTTGGACTCCAAACGGGAGCGCTCCAACATGTTCTTGAAGTCCATGTTGCCGCCCACGTTGAGCTGGTAGGTGCGGTCCAGCACGTAGCCACGGTCCTCGAGCAGCTTGGCCAGCACGCGGTGGGTGATGGTGGCGCCCACCTGAGACTTGATGTCGTCGCCCACGATGGGAACACCGGCGTCGCGGAACTTCTGGGCCCACTCCTCGGTGCCGGCGATGAACACGGGCAGCGCGTTGACGAAGGCTGCGCCCGCGTCGATGGCGGCCTGCGCGTAGTAGCGATCTGCGTCCTCGGAGCCCACGGGCAGGTAGGAGACGAGCACGTCCACCTTGGCATCGCGCAGTGCTTGGGCCACGTCGATCGGTTCGGCGTCCGATTCGGTGATCATCTCGCGGTAGTACACGCCCAGGCCGTCCAGCGTGGGGCCGCGCTGCACGGTCACGCCCAGGTTGGGGACGTCCGCGATCTTCATGGTGTTGTTCTCGGATGCCAGGATCGCTTCGGAGAGGTCCAGGCCAACCTTGGCCGCGTCCACGTCGAAGGCCGCCACGAATTCGACATCGCGCACGTGGTAGGCGCCGAACTGCACGTGCATCAGGCCGGGGACGGCCTCGGACGGGTCGGCGTCGCGGTAGAAGTGCACGCCCTGGATCAGCGATGTGGCACAGTTGCCCACACCTGCAATGGCCACGCGAATGGGGTGTTCGGACACGGTTCTCCTCGGGGAATCAAGTAGTCAGTGGTCATTGTGCAGACCCGCGCCGACACACGGGTGGCTGACCACCGCAGTGCCGCGCCGCACAGAACCAACTCCACAGTCTAGTCAAGCTACGGGTCGGTTAACGCACCGTTGCGGGCGGTCATGACTGGGGCTTACCAGGACAGCGCGGCCTCCACCAGCAGCAGCACGGACACCGCCAGGAAGACCACACCCGCGATCAGTTCCACTCCCACGGAATGCGCTTGGAACCTCGCGGCCAGTGCCGGCACGGATCCGAACCACGCAACCGCGCAGAACCACGCCAGCCCAACCACGAACAACAGCACGGCCACGAGCATTGATTCCCACCACAGCGCATTCGCCGGAACCACCGAGGCGAACAACGCGATGAAGAACACGATGGCCTTGGCATTGGAGAGATTCGTGATGATGCCCTGCACCACCGCTCTGAACCCGGTCAGGTTCTTGGTACCCAAGATCCCGCCACCGTGCGCGCTGGGCGCGGGCTCGGGGATCTGCTCGGCGGCCTCCACGGTGGCCGGCGACGGCGCCGCCTCGCCCGAGCCGGGTACGGCACCGCCCGTCGGGCTCGCGTGGGTAGTCTCCGAACGACGTCGTGAATTCGCCTTGGCCGCGAGCGCCGAGCGAATGGAGCCGTAGCCCATCCACGCGAGGAACAGTGCACCCGCGATCTGGATGGTCAGCTTGAGGACCTCGTTCTGGTTGATCACCACCGTGACGCCGGTGAGCGAGAGGGTGATCCAGATGATGTTGCCGATCATCACGCCTAGTGCCGTGAGCATGGCCTTGCCGCGCGATGACAGGAACGCGTTGCGGAGGATGACCAGAATGTCCGGGCCGGGCGAGACGATGCCCGCGATCCACAGGCCGAGCAGGGCCAGGTACTGTGTGGTGCTCATGCGTGCTTGGAGTCCGTTGCCGCGCCCCAGATGTTGATGTCGGCATCCGTGACCAGAGAGTCGATGCGTTCGAGTTCAGCGTCAGAGAAGTCCAGGTTCTGAATGGCCGCCGCGGAATCAGTGATCTGTTCCGGGGACGACGCCCCCACGAGCGCCGTGGTGACCTGACCTTCGGCCTGCGGGCGCAGAACCCATGCAATGGCCATCTGAGCCAGCGTCTGACCGCGGTCCTCGGCCATCGAGTTCAGTTCCTTGACCTGCACCAGGGTGTTGTCGGTCAACCATTCCGGGTTGAGGGACTTGCCCGCAGCCGCGCGAGATTCTTCCGGGACACCGCCCAGATATTTATTGGTGAGCATGCCCTGGGCCAACGGGGAGAAGCTGATGGACCCCATGCCTGCCTCGGTGAGGGCGGCGAGCAGGTTCTTGCCGTCCGCGTGCTCGTTGGGCTTCTCGATCCAGCGGTTGAGCATGGAGTACGAGGGTTGGTGAATAAGTAGTGGGGTGCCCAGTTCCTTCATGATCTTCTGCGCAGCCAGTGTGAGGTCCGCGCTGTAGGACGAGATGCCCACGTAGGTCGCTCGACCCGACCGCACGATGTGGTCCAGGGCGCCCATGGTTTCTTCGAGTGGAGTGTCGGCGTCCGGTCGGTGGTGGTAGAAGATGTCCACCCGGTCCAAGCCCATGCGCTCCAGGGACTGGTCGATGGAGTCCAGGAGGTACTTCCGCGAGCCGCCCACTCCCCCGTACGGGCCCGGCCACATCTGCCAGCCCGCCTTGGTGGAGATGATGAGTTCCTGGCGGTACCGTGCGAAATCCTCGCGGAGGATGCGGCCGAAATTCAACTCGGCTGAACCCGCGGGTGGGCCGTAGTTGTTGGCCAAGTCGAAATGGGTGATGCCCAGGTCGAACGCCTTACGCAGGGTGGCACGCATGTTCGCCAGCGGGGTGTCATCGCCAAAGTTGTGCCATAGCCCCAGGGACAGCGCGGGCAGCTTCAAACCCGAATTTCCCACCCGCCGGTAGGGCATGGCGTCGTAGCGGTCCTCGGCCGCGGTCCAGGCAGTGTCATCACCGAAAGTCAGCATGGGGACTAGTGTGCCACTGCTCGGGGTGGTGAACGGAATGCCCCAAGCGCTGTCAAAAACTAGACCATTGGTCTTGTTTATGAATGTGCTCTGTGTCTCAATGGAGATGTGACCAAATTCCACGCGGTACGCGATCACCTTTTGGACCGACTCGAGTCCATGTCCCCCGGTGAACCATTTCCGCCCGAGCGCGAACTCGCTGGGGAAATGAGCGTGTCACGAATGACTCTCAGGCGCGCCATCGACGAGCTGGTGGCCCAAGGGGTTGTGCGTCGTCGCCATGGTTCCGGAGTTTTCGCGCTCAGTCCGAAGCTCGATCAATCACTCGTCGCGAATTCATTCACCGAAGACATGAATGCTCGAGGACTTCGTCCAGGTTCACGCACCGTCGATTTCGAAATCGTCCCAGCAGGGACAAGGATTTCCCGGCGATTGGGCATCGCAGCATCGGCCGAAGTTTTCCACATCACCAGGCTTCGTCTGGCTGATGATGAACCCATTGCGCTTGAAGAACTCACAGTGCCTCGGACCCTGATCCCCGAGTTGACGGCCCAAGACCTCGAGAACCACTCGTTCTACGCGCTGTTGAGTGACCGGTGCGGCATCTCGATGACTCGAAGCACCCAGACCATCGAACCCACTGTTCTCCAGGAGAACGAGGCTTCAAAACTTGAAGTAGCTCCGCAGTTACCGGCCCTTCTGTTCGAACGAGTGTCGTGGGGATCCGACGGCAATCCTGTGGAATTCGTCCGTTCCGTGTATCGAGGCGACCGGTACAAAATCCACACCGAACTGGCGATTCCCATGGCCAGAAAGGCTGCACGATCATGATCATCGCTGGCATCATGACCGGCACATCCGCTGATGGCCTGGACGTCGCTCTTGTCGACATGTCGGTTAGCATCACGGACAGTTCGACATTGGACATGCGATTACTTGCGTACCAAGAATTCGATTTCGACCCCGATCTCGCGAACGACATCCTCCTTCTCATTAGCGGGGCACCCGTACCAGTGTCTTTGGTCAGCAGCGTTGATGCGCGGTTAGGTCAGGCTTCTGCCGAAGCACTTCAGCAGCTCACGTATGACACGGGGGTTCGGTGCGAGTTGGCGGTGTTCCATGGGCAGACGATCCGCCACGACGTGATTGCTGGAAAGGTCATGTCCACGCTGCAAGTGGGGCAACCCGCCTGGATCGCTCAATGTTGCGGATTTCCTGTGCTCTCGGATGTCCGCGCAAGGGACGTGGCCGAGGGCGGACAAGGTGCGCCCCTAGTCAGCACGATGGATCAGTTGCTCTTGGCCGACCGAAACGTGCCCACCGCGATGCTTAATCTAGGTGGCATTGCCAACATCACTGTGGTCTCGCCTCACTCAGACACGATCGCCTATGACACTGGCCCTGCGAATGCGCTCCTAGACATCATGGCGAGAAGAATCTCCGGGAATTCACGTGGCTATGACTGGGACGGGAGTTACGCATTGCAAGGAAAGGTCATTCCCGCGTTGCTCAATCAGTTGTTGAGCGATCCGTACTATGCGCAGCCAGCTCCCAAGTCCACGGGAAAAGAACTCTTCAACGCCGCATACCTGGACCGACATCTGGCTCAATACCGCGCGTCTTTCCCGCAGCAGATCTCGGTCACCGACATGGATGTCATTGCCACACTCACTAGCCTCACTGCACGCACAGTCGCGCAGGAATGCATCCGCCAAGGAGTGGTTGAGGTGATCGCATCGGGCGGAGGCACTCGTAACCCGGCCCTGATGACAGCACTGTCAATAGAGCTCCGCACAGCCAAAGGAACTGGCATCCCCGTGATGAGCACCGAGGAAACCTTTGGACTGCCGGAGGCGGCCAAAGAGTCTTGTCTCATGGCACTCCTCGGATGGTTGAGCTGGCACGGGTTGCCCGGCTCTCTGCCAAGCGCCACCGGGGCGGAAGAAACATCCATAGCGGGACGACTGTCCCCAGGAAGCGGACCACTCCGATTACCTAATCCGTTCAAGGATCCACCCAAACGACTGAACGTCTTGATCTAGCAGTTTTTAGTACTAAGGAGACGCACCATGCACACCCTCGATCTACTGGTGATCGTCCTGTATCTGGTCGCCACGGCCTGGCTGGGGTTGCGGCTCAGTGGCCGGCAGTCTGGATCTAAGGACTATTTCCTGGGCGGCCGAAACATTCCCTGGTGGGCAGTGTGCCTATCGGTAGTCGCGACAGAAACCAGCGCTCTGACAGTGATCGGTATTCCTGTAATGAGCTACCTGGGCGATATTTCGTACCTACAACTCGGTCTGGGCTACATACTCGGGCGAGTAGTCGTCGCGTTCCTAATGTTGCCCAGGTACTACGACGGTGAAATGGTGACCGCATACGCCTACCTCGGCAAGAGATTCGGTCGGAGCACTCAAACTACGGCTGGCGTGACGTTTCTTTTCACTAGATTATTGGCAGATGGTATCCGCGTACTTGCTGCTGCCATCCCGCTCAAGATCATCCTGGACGGCATGGGCCTCCACACCAACTACTTCACGATCATTGTCGTGCTGTCCGTCGTCACCATTTTGTACACCTTCATCGGAGGAATCAGGGCCGTGGTCTGGGTCGATGTGGCTCAGATGCTCTTGTACGTGGCTGGCGGCATCTTGACAATTATTGTGATCACGTCGGTCACTGGCTCAGGTTGGATCTCTGACGCCGTCAGTGCCGACAAATTCACAATGTTTGTTTTCGAAGGAAACCCGATTTCTGCGGACACTTCGTTCATTGCATCATTCTTTGGCGGTGCCGTATTCGCTATGGCGTCTCATGGCGCTGACCAGTTGATCGTCCAGCGACTATTGGCCTGTCGTTCCAAGGTGGAGGCTCAGAAGGCACTGATTTGGTCCGGCGTCGTGGTCTTCTTCCAGTTCGCAGTGTTCCTCCTGGTCGGCCTGGCTCTCTGGGGCTACTACAACCACGCCTCTCCCGCCTCGATGGGGCTGACCCGCGATGACGAGATTTTCCCGAAGTTCATTATCGAGGGCCTTCCTCAAGGAATCTCAGGCCTGTTGTTGGCAGGCATACTCGCTGCCGCGATGTCGACTTTGTCGTCTTCCCTGTCGGCGCTCGCTTCATCGACGGTCACCGATGTAGTGGCTCGGTTCCGAAAGACTCCATTGACCGATCAGCAAGGACTAGTAGTTGGCCGCTGGGCCACCGTTGGCTGGGGCTTGGCGTTCATTCTTCCCGCAACTGTCTTCCAATCGGATGAAGGCAATATCGTCATTCTGGCCCTGGGCGTTGCCGGGATCACCTACGGTGGCCTGCTCGGTGCATTCGTGTTCGGCATCGTCAACTCACGGGCCCGCGCGCTCGACGCCAATATCGCCTTCGTGGCCGCTGTGGCGACAAATGCGTACTTCTTCATCATGGAGAAGTACGTGACAGGTGAGGTTTGGGTGGCATGGCAGTGGTACCCATTGCTGGGCGTGGTCATCACCCTTGTAGTGGGCGGATTGTTGTCACTACGCCACCCGGCTGGCGAGCGCCGGAACACCAATACAGTGACCACGTCTTGATCCCCCGTTACGAAAGGCAGTGATGAGCCGATCCCATATACCCCAGAACGATGAGGATGGCGCTTTTGGCAAAGGCCCAACGTGGTTGCCTCCCACGGAGCGTCGTAACCCCCTGAGCCAGAACTTGGATGAACTCACCACGCTGGAAGTACTACGAGTTCTCCATGGCCAAGATCTAGTGGCGCTGGAGGCCGTGACTCCCGTTCTGCCAGACCTTGCAAAAGTGGTCGATGTGGCTGCCGAACGACTCCAAGGTGGAGGCACCATCCACTATTTCGGTGCTGGTACCTCAGGACGCCTCGGTGTACTTGATGCAAGTGAATTACTGCCTACGTTCAACTTGGAACCGGGTCGTGTAGTCGGCCATATCGCAGGTGGCCCACCTGCCCTGATGAGCGCGGTCGAGAACGCCGAGGACTCCGTCGAGGACGGACGGGCAGCTGCTGCAAACCTCTCGAAAGATGACGTGGCCATAGGCTTGACGGCCAGCGGCTCGACTCCGTACGTCCGAGGGGCCCTGGAGGCGGCCCGGCGCACTGGAGCCGAGACTGTGCTGATCGCCAACAATCCCCTCAGTCCCCTGTCCGACTTGGCGGATCACTTTCTGGCATTGGATACCGGTGCCGAAGTGGTTACTGGTTCCACACGTCTGAAAGCGGGTACGGCGCAGAAACTCGTGCTCAACGCGTTCTCCACTTCACTCATGGTTGCCATCGGCAGGACCTGGCAGAACCTAATGGTGTCCGTGGTGGCCACCAACCAGAAACTCAGAGATAGAACGATACGGATTCTCGGTGAGGCTGCAGATATCAACGATGCATCAGCCCGAAAACTCTTGGACCAGACAGATGGCGACCTCAAGGCCGCGATCGTAGTTGCTTTGGCGGACGTTACTGTGAAGAACGCGCTGGATCTCCTGAGAGAGAATGGCCAATCGGTCAAGGGTGCACTCCTCGCAGCGCACACAGATGGCGATATTTCCGAGGGACGTGACGGTTCTTGAAGGCCTCAGAATCGGTCATCGGAATTGACATCGGCGGATCGGGCAGCCGCGTAGGGCTGATGAATACAACTGATGATCGCCGTCGGGAATTAACCGGGCCTCGACTGCACATCGGACCCCGCGGAAGCAGCGTCCCTAGCCTTGTCGCTGAGTTGCTTACGCTCGCTAAAGAGACCTGGCCCGAGGAAAGCGCAGAGATCAGTGGATTGGCTATTGGCGCCAGCGGTCTGGCCTCTCTGGTCGATGACCCACCCAGTCTGGCCCGAGAGTGCGTTCGGATCACAGGTGCGCCAGCTGTGTTAGCCATCGACGCTGTCACAGCTCATCTGGGTGCACTGGCCGGCCAAGGCGGCGCAATGGTCGCCCTTGGCACAGGAGCCATAGCGATCGGACACCCCGGCCCTACCGAAAAGGGCACAGAAGCTCTGCCCTGGAAACGTGCCGACGGTTGGGGTCATCTATTGGGTGACCGGGGTGGCGGGGCATGGATCGGACGCCAAGGTCTTGAACTAGCGCTTCAATCCCACGATGGATTCGTCACCTCCGGACAAACTTTGCTCGCAGCTGGAGTACGACGCCTCGGCCCGCCTAGCACTTGGCCGTCTCAGTTCTACACTCGAGACGACCGTGCCGGGCTTCTTGCCGAATTTGCCCGCGACGTGGTTGACCTGGCCAGGCAGGGTGATCCAGCCTCCACAGAAATCCTCCGAGCCGCAGGACGTGAAGCTGCCCGAAGCGCAACTGCAGCCCTTTCTGACATCACTCCGCACCACGTGGTCCTGACGGGCGGGCTCGCCAACGTCTGCGACACCCTCAGGTCCTCGTTCATTGGAGAACTAGAACGGATCACAACAGATGCTGTCGTTGGACCGCCTCACGGCGATCCGCTGGATGGCTCTCTTCGATTGGCCAAGTTGGCTGCAGAAAACAGACTTTCTTCTCAGCCTGGTTTCGTCTGGAACTGAGAGGCATCGCCCCCACTTTCTGTGACTGTCACTCGAATCGCGTCAGCACCACGTTCCTGTGCTGCCTAAGCAACCCACACGCCACGACAACGGCGCCAACGGCGAGCGCCGCGCTCACACCGAGAGTCAGGAAGTATGACCCGTCCGGCCAGGAAACCGACCGCGTGCCGTCCAGGCCGTTGAGCATGAGTGCCGCCATCAGGTAACCGAGGCCGGCGGCCACGATGACCGCAGTCATCAAGGGCAGGACCGCTTCCCTGACCACAATGCCCCGCAATAGGGATATGGGCATGCCCATGAGGCGGAGCAAGCCGAACACCCGTTTACGTTCCAGGATCGACGCCGCCGTGGAGACCGCCAGTGACAGGCCGGCAATCACTACGGCCACGAACATCCCCAGGTTCGCTAAGACGGTCAACGTGGCAATCAGACGGGTACTCCACGTGGCGGAGGCATCGCTGCGTGACATGGGAGGTGTCTCCGCGACATCCAGTGCCGACAGATAGGTCCGAGCTCGATCAAGGGACGCCGCAGAGCCATCCGTTCCCAACACCACTGCAAACCCCTCATTGTCAGACTGGTTGTGAGTCATGGTGGTCATGACCGGTGAGGGGGTTGAGATGCCGATTTCTGCTGGGTATACCGATGATGAAGTTCGTGATCTGGTGTTTGAGTACGTGGGGTTGGCTC